>CAZGLR010000045.1:22348-23906 GCA_964526635.1 uncultured Ignavibacteriales bacterium
CTGATAGACCGTCCCGAAAGCCAACGGGTTGGACGCCGTGACTGTCAGTTGCGTGACGACAGTTGCGGTAGCCGATCCGGTGGCGACATCCTGAGCCATCGTGATCGATGATCCGGCACACAGCATGACGAACACAGCCGCAATCAGCAGGATGCTGGATTTCGTCCGTGAAATGTTCCGCATAACATACTCCTCACATCGTAGGTGTTTCTTACTCATAAATTGCTTTTTCTTCGCAGTTGAGTCCGGAGCCATTTGCCGCGCAGAAACCCGCTCGGGGCCCGGTCATCATTTTCGTTATCATTTTAATCGTCACACAGTGCAAAATCTTAACACCTCTTGCAGAAAAAGACATTGCAAAATGCGGGTCTGCCGGAATCTGCAAAAATGGGGATTTGGCCGGATTTGACAAAAAAAAGGGATGTTCGATGGCGAACATCCCGAGGGGGTGGATCTATTGTGGAGTGGGATTTTTATCAGGTGCCCTTATAGGCACAGGTCAGGGTTATATCGGCCGTGTAGGCACCGGCCGTTTGATTAACACTCGGAGTGACTTTACCGCCGAGAAAAATAGCGCAGCGGCCGGCATCACCCAGACAGGGATCGGGGCCGCCGGTATTATTGATATCGTGCGGGTCGAGACCCTGCCAGCCATCGGTAAATGATGTCGGATCGCCGGCGAGCGCCAGCGCCGTGTCGATGTCGGCATCAGTGGATGAAAACGATATCGTCATCCGGTCATCGCCGGTGGCGGTAGCCATGTATTCGGGGAGCGAGAGGTACAGCATAAGGTCGGCGTTGATCTGGCCGGTAATGTCAAACACACCGGCAGTGGCGGTGTTTTTATCAATTGTAGCGGCGACACCCTGGTAGACACTGCCAAAGGCCAGGGGATTGCTGGCGGTCACGGCAAGATTGGTGACAACGGTGGCAGTCGCGGTCCCGGTGGCTACATCCTGGGCCAGACCGGCGGTCGCTGATAATAGTAATGAGATGATGAGGATACCGGCGAGACGGCCGATTTGGCTGGTCGTGTAACTTCCCTTGTTCATGTTACTCCCCGCAGTTAAATCTGACATTCTTCCCGACCTCTTCAGAGGGAGAGATCTTCACAACTATTCCATGTTTCGGTATGGTGCGGGGGAGGTACCATAATATAGCCTGAAAAACGGATTCCTATGGCTCAGGTTGTCCGCTTTTTGCGCAAAGACTTGGGCGATTCCTATAGTCCGGTGGGGGTGACAGTCAGGACAATAGTCGCCGAATAACTGCCTTCCTGCTGGACCAAAGCGGGGACCAGCGTGGCCCCAAGCCATATCGTCAACCCGGTGGAACCAAGGCGATAAGTCAGGGGATGCCACGGATCGAGATCATTAAACTCCGGACTGCTCTGATCGGGGGTGGCGCTGGTATCGATCGCGCAGTCGGTTTCCTTGAAGATGAGCTGCATGTTATAGGGGCCGTTGTTCATGTATTTGGGCAGGCTAAATTCGATGCTCATTTCATCGCCGGCGACTCCGGAAATATGAAATTCGGCGGCGGCGCCGGCATCGGCTTT
>CAZGLR010000046.1:0-2124 GCA_964526635.1 uncultured Ignavibacteriales bacterium
AACCGATAGCAGCAGCGCCTGATTGGCGGTCTTGCGAGCGCGTTCGATCTTGCCCGCCCCCAGATTATGGCCGATCAGCGCCGACAACCCCAATCCGATGCCGACTATCGCCATGATTCCGAAGTGATTCACACGATTGGCGATGCCATAGGCAGCCACGACGCCGGTACCGAAGACAGCAATCATCGGCATAATCACCAGTCGGGCAAGGGCAAAGGTGACTTCACCAATCGCCGCTGGTGTCCCGATTCTGAGAATACTCCACATGACATCGAGATTAATCGGACGGCGCCGGAGTAAACGAAGACGGACATTGGTCACACCGAGGATAAAGAGAATGATACCGACAGTAAACGCTATCGCGTAGGATAAAATTGAGGCCCAGGCGGCACCGGCCACGCCGAGGGCCGGGATCGGTCCCCAGCCGAAGATAAAGATCGGATCGAGGATGATATTGAGGACCGACAGGGATATCATCAGCGCCATGGCGATATTCGGATTGGCCACTCCCCGCATGGCGGTAAAGATGGAATAGGTCGCGAAATTGAAGCCCAGCCCAATAAAGATAATGCGGCCATACACCACACCCATTTCGGCCACATGCGGTTCAGCGCCAAGGATACGCATCATGGTCGGCAGCAGCGCGTAACCGATGATCCCGATAATGATGGCCGAGAGCCATTTGAGAATAATCGTCTCGCGAATAGCCAGTTCGGTATCGACATATCGCTTTTCGCCATAGCGCCGCGATATTATCGCCACTGATCCGGCGCCAACAATATGATTGGCGGTCATCATGGTCCAGAGAAACGGCGCCATGATCGTAATCGCGGCGACCGGTTCGGGACCGAGGCGCGAGAGCCAGTACATATCAACCAGATCATAGATATTGCCGATGCCGAAGCCGATCATCGACGGCAGGCCCATCTTGAGAATCGAACTGATTATCGATCCGGTGGTATGGTCAGCGGGTACGCGTTGTCTCACTCAGTCGCCCTCGTCAGGTAAACTGTGAATATATCATTGGGACCGGCGTTTGGATATCATTTTTATCCTGTACGCCGGCTATATAGAGATTTTTTGGAACCTGCCTGGCTGGCAAAAAAAAACCTGCGATTGATAAATCGCAGGCAAATATGGTGGAGGGGGAAGGATTCGAACCTTCGAAGGCTTCGCCAATAGATTTACAGTCTATCCCCTTTGGCCACTCGGGAACCCCTCCAGATGTCAAACATCGTCAGCGTAATTCAGCCGGCGAGAGGATTCGAACCCCCGACAGGCTGATTACAAATCAGCTACTCTACCATCTGAGTTACGCCGGCAGAATCTGTCTTTTAAACAGGCCTGAAACATACGTAAAATCGTTTCGGTGTCAAGCTCTTTTCTTGCCAGAAATCGCATCACAGCTGCTTTTCTGCATCATTTTGGGGCAGGCGTCTTCAATTGCCTGAGGCATTGAACTCCGAGCCCAAAAGCAGGATAAATTCCCGCAGAATCTTCTGATCGAATTTAGAGCCGGCCCGTTTCATGGTCAGCAGGACATCGAATGGTTTGCGGGTAGTGCGCAGGTCGACAGCATTGACCTCTTCATCGAAATAATCACAAATCGCCACGATCCGGCTGAACTGACTGATGGCTCCCCGGCTAAGTCTTTCGGGAAAACCGGAGCCATCGAGCCGCTCCTGATGCTCGCGAATTACCCGCAACGACACCTCGGCGGCGATACCGCTGCGCTTGAGAATCTCCGTGCCAACCAGTGGGTAGCGTTTCATGCGAGTATCACTGATTTTGTTGGTGGGGTCGGAGCGGAGGTAATAGTCGGCATCGATGACTGTCTTGCCGATTTCATGGAACATGCCTCCGACGCCTATTTCATGCAGCCTGGCTGTGTCGTCGATGCCACACATAACGCCGAGAAGAATCGAAAAATTGGCCACTGTCATGGCGTGCGCAATGGCAAACGGGGCCTTGCTCCGTTCCTTGATCATCTCTTCTTTTTCGGCATTGCCGGCCATCGCCATGATGACGTGATTCTTGCATTGATTGACAGCCCGACCGACCGCCTCCTGCGAGGTTGGATCGGTAAAGACCTGCTCAAGGATTTTCTCCGAAACACTGCACAGG
>CAZGLR010000046.1:2134-6846 GCA_964526635.1 uncultured Ignavibacteriales bacterium
AATTTCAATTTCACCGGGAGATGCGGATTTTTAAGCGTGGCTGGAAGATCATCCTCGAGGTGATTTCGCAGGTTGTTTTCCTGCCAGACCGGAACATACAGAACACGACAGTCCCAGGAGCGGAGATCCTCGAGATCAAGATCGGTAATCGGCGTGCTTTTATGGCGATAAAGGACCGGCTGTCCCTCGCGATTCTGATAGAGATCGAATTCATAGATGTTGTCGGCTGTTATAGTCGACAGCGGAAGCGGGATGAAATCGTCTTTGAGCCTGAGGGGCATGAATGACTCCTGATGCCGATACAGGGTTGTTCGGTGACGGTTCGACTTTGCGATAACGGCAGCGACACCGAAGTACTGGATTTAAAAGATAAATCGGCAGAAACCGGGTATGGTTTAGAGTAGACCGCGCCGATTCGGTCAGGATCGGGCAAAAGTAAGGCCGGCATGACTATGCCGGCCTTCTGACGATGTGCGCTGTTTTATAGCTTCCGCTTCCATTTAGTGCCCTGGGCGGTATCTTCAAGGACAATTCCACGCGCGAGAAGTTCGTCGCGAATTCGGTCTGACTCGGCGAAATTCTTCTCCTTGCGGGCGATATTGCGGGCGTCGATCATCGCCTCAACTTCCTCATCAAGATCGGTGTCCTCGACCCGTTTCAGCCCAAGTACTGAATCAAATTTTATGATGGTATCGAGCGCCGCCTGCTTTTCATCTGGCGAAAGAGTACCTTCGGCGCGATGGCGATTGATGTCGCGGATAAAGTTGAAAACAACACCCAACGCTTCGGAAATGTTGAGGTCATCATCGAGAGCCGCTTCGAAATCCTGCAGGGCTTTGAGGACAATCCCGCCGGCCTCTCCCCCGGCGCCATCGCCGGAGTAAGATTCAAGATTGACGATAAAGTCGTTGTATCGCTCCAGTGCCTTTTTGGCGGCATCGAGACCGTCGAAGGTAAAATTGAGCTGCATTCGATAATGGGTAGCCAGCAATACATAGCGAACGGCAAGCGCCGGGTAACCCTTGTCCAGTAAATCACGCAGGGTGTAGAAATTACCCAGCGATTTGGCCATCCTCTTTCCTTCAACCATCAGGTGTTCGCTGTGCATCCAGAAATTGGCAAATGGTTTCCCGGTGGCGGCTTCGGATTGGGCGATTTCGTTTTCATGATGCGGGAATATATTGTCCACCCCGCCGGTATGGATGTCGAAATGTTCCCCGAGGTATTTCATGGACATGGCCGAGCATTCGATATGCCAGCCGGGCCGCCCTTTTCCCAGCTCGGTCTCCCAGTACACGTCGCCATCTTCCGCATCCCAGGCTTTCCACAACGCGAAATCGGAGACTTGTTCTTTTTCGTATTCATCGCTGGCCACGCGGGCGCCGGCCTTGAGCTGGTCCATGTCCATATGCGACAATTTGCCATAATCGGGGAAGCTGCTGATTTTGTAATAAATCGATCCCTGGGATTCATAGGCCTTGCCGTCTTCAATAAGTTTGGCAACGATCGCGACCATCTCTTCAATGTGATCGGTGGCAGCGGGATAAATATCCGCGCGTTCCATATTGAGAGCGTCGATATCATCGAAAAACGCCCTTTTGTATTTTTCAGTGTATTCGGATAATGGCAGTTTTTGCTCGATAGCGCCCCGTATAGTTTTGTCATCGACATCGGTCAGATTCATCACCTGAAGGACATCATAGCCCTTGAATTTAAGATAGCGGCGCAGCAAATCTTCGAACATAAACGTGCGCAGATTCCCGATATGGGCGAAGTTATAAACAGTCGGTCCGCAGGTGTACATGCGAACTTTGTTATTGTCGATGGGTACAAACAGCTCTTTCTGCCGCGTCATCGTATTAAAAAACTTCAATGCCATTGCCTTTACCTCGCCGTGAGTGATGCGACTGTCTCCTTGTCCAGCTTTTTGACCACTTCGATGAGCAGCTTCAGCGTGTCGTCATAGTCTTTGCGATACAGCAGCGAATTGTGACTGTGTATATAGCGGGTCGGCGGACCGATATAGATGGCCGGGACACCGGCACGGGTGATATGAATCCGGGCGCCATCACTCGAACCGCGCTGCATATACGACAAGGCGAAAGGGATATTATGCTCTTCGGCGGTATCCTGAAACAATTGCCGCAGCCCGGTGTGGGATATCATACCGGCTTCATACATCAGGATGACCGGGCCGCCGCCAAATCGTTCAGAGCGTTTTTCGAAGCCGGGAATATCGAAGGCTATTCCGACATCAACAATGATTGCAACATCGGGATTGGAAACATGAGCGACCGTCGCCGCCCCTCGCAGACCGACTTCCTCCTGTACCGAACCGGAGCCGATCAACAAATTAGGATGGCCGTTGTCTTTGAAATGCCGCATGACATCAATAACCAGGGCTACCGCCACGCGATTGTCAAAGGCCTTGGCCATATAAATATCAGGATTGTTCATCTCGGTGAATACGGAGTCGGGTACAATGACGTCGCCAAGCCTCACGCCGAGTTTTTCCTTGATGTCGTAGCCATCCATCGCGCCGACGTCGATGAACATGTCATCGAGCTCCATGACAGTTTTCTTCTCTTTATCCTTGAGCAAATGCGGCGGCTTGGTACCGACCACGCCCAGCACGGGACCGTTTTTGGTGATCACGCGCATGCGCTGTCCGAGCAGGACATGCCCCCACCATCCGCCGAGCGGCAGAAATTTTATAAAGCCGGCATCGGTAATTTCCCTGACCATGAAACCGATTTCATCGAGATGTGAATCAACCAGGATACGCGGACTGTCGGATTGGCCTTTATGGAAGGCCATGAGTGAGCCCAGGCGGTCGTATTCTATGTCGGTGAATTCTTCAAGATGAGATTTCATTATGTCGGTGACAGGACCCTCGTGTCCCGGAGCACCATTGGCGTTTGTCAATTCTTCAAGTAATTGTCTGGAATAATCCATCCGATATTCTCGCTTTCTATCGCGTCGGCTGTTCTATGCCGAGTACCTTCAAAAGACCAGTGATATCTTCAATAATTGGAAAATCATTGGGCATTGGATCGGGATAATCGCGGCCTTTGTGAAATTTCAAAACCGCTTTCATCCCGGCGCTATGAGGGCCCTCGACATCCTCGAGATGACGGTCGCCGACATAGACGATTTCTTCCGGTGGCAATCCGATTTGTTTCGCCCCCTCGAGAAAGATTTCCGGCCGCGGTTTACGCAGGCCATATGATGACGAATAGATCCGAAACGGCAGGTAGGCGTCGAGACCGAAGCGCTTGATGTCGATTTCATGCTCATCGCCGGGAAAAATAGTATTGGAGATCATTCCGGTTTTAAGGCCGGCCCCGGCAATAGCTCGGACTGTTTCGAGCGCGCCATCGATCAGGGTAAGCTGATCGCGCACGGCCACGAAGAAATCCACGATAAACTGATGACTGAGCGCTTCCGCTTCGACTATTCCGATCTGTTCAAGATATTTCTGTGTGGCGGTCGTGATGTTCCATTCGATGCCCTCTTTGAATGCTCTTTCGCGGAAGCTGACCTTGGCTTCTTCGGCGCCGGCGTGGAACGTATCGAAATCAGGTAATTCATGCCCCGCTGCTATCAGCTTCTCGTACCCCAGTCGATTGCCTTCAAGACGCAGATCGTACCATGTCTTGTTTTCGAACTCGATCAGCGTGGATCCCATATCGAAAATCACGCCGCGAATACCCGTCAGTTGCATGTGTTTACATCTCCAGTGCCAGAGTACATAGATGTTCCACCAGGGCCGGAAAATCAAATCCGACCGCCTTGGCCGCCATTGGGAGAAGCGACAACGACGTCATCCCGGGGAGCGTATTGAGTTCGAGGCAAATATAGCCATCAGTGGCCAGAATGAAATCAACCCGGGCATATCCTCGGCAGCCGATTGTCTGAAATAACTTAACAGCATCGGCGGTCATCCGTTCGATGTACTCGGGCGGGACGTCGGCCGGGCAGATATACTCCGACATCCCTTTGGTGTACTTGCATTCGTAATCGTAAAGACGGTTTTTTGGTTTGATCTCGACCGGCGGCAGGGCGCTGTCCTTGAGAAGGCCAATCGTTACTTCGCGACCTTTCAAATAACGTTCAATCATCACTTGATTTTCTACCGCGAAGGCCCTCCGAACAGCGGCCTCGAAGTCATCGTAGCGTTCGACCAGCGTTAATCCGACTGTTGAACCACCAAGGGTCGGCTTGACAATTACCGGCAGGATATCCTCATGCGGAATCGCCGACCGTTCGATATTGTCGATCAACGCCGGCGGGAGATTATTTCGATCGGTACCCTCCGGCAGCGTGAAACTGATCCAATCGGCAGTCGGTATGCCGAGTGTCCGCATTATGCGCTTGGACAGGTCTTTATTGAGGGCAACGGCTGACGCCTGCATCGGCGACCCCGTATACGGCAGACCGACATATTCCAGCAGTGCCTGGATGCCTCCACCCTCGCCATCGCCGCCATGGAGACCATTGAAAACGACCTCGGCGCCGTCGTTGCGCATCTGGAGCAGACGCTGGACAAAGGCATGGGCATTCGGGGCAGCCCCGGCTGCGGGCCGGTGAAAGCCGCCAGTGGCATCGGTGAGCACAGCGCCATCGAGCGGATCGACGGCGCGCACAATGTGGCCGCCCTCGCTAAGGGCACGGACGACCGCTTCCGACGATTCCAGAGAAACATCCCGTTC
>CAZGLR010000046.1:6856-16914 GCA_964526635.1 uncultured Ignavibacteriales bacterium
TTGGAAGTACCGCCGGCCAGAACAATAATGTTATACTTTTTTTCGCTCATACATAAACCGCCGCATAATTAGAATAACCCACAGTATAACCAGAATCGCAGCCAGCGCCAAGATGATTTTGCTGTAGATTGACACGCCGGTGACAACACCACTGATACTGTGATATAAAAGATAGGCGATTCCGATCAAAAGACCATGGAATGCCAGGGTTGACAGAACCGTATAGAACAGCATACGACCGGGCGGATACTTGCCGACGCCGGCGGCGACAGCTATTGCCACTCGGATGCCGACGATAAAACGGCTTAAGAGCATGACAGCATCGCCATAGGACGCAAACAGCGAATCGACCCGTTTAAGATCGCGCTGTCGAAACCAGATTGAGGGATGCCTGGAGAGAAAGGCCCGGCCATTGTACCAGCCGATTATATAGACCAGCATAACCGACGATATCGTCCCCAACGAAATTACCGCCAGGGTGGCAAACAACTCCAGTTTTCCGGTAGCGGCAAGGTATCCGGCCGCAATAGTACAGGTATCCCCCGGTACCGGAGGAAAGACATTTTCCAGAAATGCCATCAGCAAAAGGAAAAGGTAAATGTGAAGCGGTGAGAGATTATCTGTGAAGATAAGCAGTTTGTCGAAGCCCGCTGAGATAAGATCAAGCATGTAATCAGTCGGAATAAATTGTTGCGACCGCCATGGCGGAGATTCCGTCGTCAGCACCCATCATTCCAGCGGCGGCACTCTGCGATGTCTTGATATTCACCTGGTCAACCTTGATACCGAGTGTTTTCGCGATCGTCCCGGACATCACTCCGATATATCCGGCAAGTTTCAATTGGCTGCACATGACCGTGATATCAATATGGATGATTCTGCAGTTGATATCGACCAGCAGCTCGCGGGTTTTTTCCAGAAGCTGCAAAGACTGCATCGTCTTGTATTTCCGGTCGGTGGGCGGAAATTGACGGGAACTGTCGCCGAGTCCGGCGGCGCCCATCAGAGAGTCAATGACCGCATGGATAATGACATCGGCATCGGCCCGCCCCTCAAGGGCCAACGGGGAGTCGATTTCAACACCACCCAGGTACAGGCGACGATTTACCTGCTGAATAAATTTGTGACTTTCTATCCCGAGACCGGTTTTATATCCCTGCACAATCTTCCCTTTCCAGAATCAGCCGAATAATATCGGCCTCATCGCCGGCTGTCAATCGCGGATTTACATTCTTTGCGGCCACCATTTTAATTTTAAAACCGAGCGCTTCGATCAGGGCGGCATCATCGCGAAAGGTGGTGTCACTTCCCTGTACGTTACGATACGCTTCTTTGATTAAATCAAATTGAAAAACCTGTGGATATTCTGTTAGCCACAGATTGTCCGACTCCAGCGACGCCATGACAAAGCCGTCACGCACCCGCCGGATCGGGTCGTGAACCGGCCGACCCAAAACCGCAGCCCGTTGATTGCGGGCCTCCAGGACGGTCATATTAATATCATCGGGAGATATCAGCGGCCGCGCGGCGTCGTGAATAGCCACAAAACCGGTCGACAAAGGAAGAGCATCCAGAGCCTTAATAATCGATTCGGCACGAGTCTCCCCACCGGGAATAATTTTCGATACCTTTTTAAAGCCATAGGGATTGACGACCACATTATTGACATGGAGCAGGCCGTCTTCAGGACAAATAATAGCGATTGAAGAGATCGTCTCGGCTGCCTCAAAGCGGGAAATAGTCCAGGTCAATACCGGCCGTCCGGCTATTTTTTGGAAGGCCGAAGGAATTGACGACGCAAACGAATGTTCGGTACCGGTGGCGTCGATCAGGGCTGTGGTCGAGACTATGGTCATGAGTATGTTATCGGCAAAATCAATGGCGGCTGTTTAGAGAATCAGCATGCAGTCGCCATAACTATAAAAACGATAATTGTTTTCAATAGCATGCGCATAGGCCGCCAGGAGCTTTTCGCGATCATAAAAGGCCGATACCAGCATCAGGAGTGATGATTTCGGCAGATGGAAATTGGTGAGAAGGGCATCGACCATTTTAAAGCGATATGGCGGATATATATAAAGACTTACCATCTTGGCGATGCCATCGGGTAGCCGGCCATCGGAACCGGCGACGGCCTCGATGGTTCGGACCGTGGTCGTGCCAACCGCCAGCAGCTTTTTACCGGCCTGTTTGCGGCAGTTAATTGAATCGGCCGTTTGTAACGTGATTTCAGCCATCTCGGGATCTACGGCATGATCTTGAATATTATCGGCCTGAACCGGCTTAAACGTTCCGGGGCCGACATGAAGGGTAATTTCCTCGACAGCAATCCCCTGCGCATTTAGTTGGTTTAAGATTTCGGGTGTAAAATGCAGTCCGGCAGTGGGGGCGGCTACGGAACCATTGCGGCGAGCATACACAGTCTGGTAGCGCTCCTGATCCGAGTCTTCCGGTTCACGGTCGATGTAGGGCGGCAATGGTGTCTGGCCATGAGCAGCAAGGATACGATGTTCGTCTTCAATTGACGGGAATTCCACCAGCCGTTCGGGCCGGCCGGGGTCATCGCAGACAATGAGCATCCCGCAGTCATCGAAGGACATTACTTCGCCCTGCTTCAAACGAGCCGATGGCTGCAACAACGCAAGCCACCGGGTACCCTCGATTCTGCGAACCAGAAAAATCTCTACGGCGCCGCCAGTGGCACGATGGGTGCGCAGGCGGGCTTTGAAGACTTTGCTGTTGTTTACCACGAGAAAGTACGAGGCATCAATAAAATCACCGATATTACTGAAGCTGGAATCGATAATTTCTCCGGTGTCGCGATAGATGACCATCATTTTTGAATCACTGCGACGAGGTACGGGAAATTGCGCGATAAGGTGTTCCGGCAGAGAATAATTAAAGTCGGAAGTTTTCATCGGCGAGAAAACAGATTGAGAATGACAGTCAACAGAATCGAGAGAATAAGCATGGTCACGATGGGAATATGCAGAGTAAAATTCTCTCGCTTGATGGTGATATCGCCGGGCAGTTTTCCCAGCCAGGGGATTTTATCACCAAATAGAAAAATCACACCGATGACGATCAGGATAATTCCGGATACTACAAGTAGTCGTCCGATACTCTGCGTCGGAAATCCTTCCACACTACCCACCAGTGCAAAGTTAAAAGAGTGATTCCTGGGGATCGGAGCGGCCCCCGGGCTTGATGCCGAGATGGGCATAAGCCTCATCGGAAACCATGCGTCCCTGCCTTGTCCGCTGGACAAAACCGATTTTCAGTAAATACGGTTCAACCATATCGACCAGGGTATCGCTTTCCTCGTTAAGGGTAGTTGCGATGGTTTCCAGTCCGACAGGTCCGCCGGCATAGTAATCAATAATCACACGAAGGTAATCGCGATCAAGTTTATCGAGGCCAATCGCATCGACGCCCTCGAGGCCGAGAGCTTTTCGGGCCAGTTCTTCGGTGATGTGGCCATCACTCTTGACCTGGACATAATCGCGGACCCGTCGCAGCAGACGATTGGCCACGCGCGGTGTCCCCCGGCTGCGCCGTCCGATACTCAGAGCGGCATCGTCTTCGATCGTAATGTCAAGCAATCCGGCCGAACGGCTGACAATCTGCTGCAATTCGGTTTCGTCATAAAAATCTATATGATGAAAGATGCCAAAACGGTCACGAAGCGGTGACGTCAGAAGCCCGGCCCGTGTAGTGGCGCCAACCAGCGTAAACTGCTTGAGGGGCATGTTGATGACACGGGAGAAAGCGCCCTTGTCGACGATAAACTCAACCCGAAAATCCTCCATAGCCGGGTAGATGAACTCTTCGACGATGGGGCTGAGGCGATGAATTTCATCAATAAAGAGCACGTCGCCATGCTTGAGATTGGTCAAAATCCCCATCAAATCAGCCGACCGGGTCAGTGTCGGCCCGGAGGTTGCGACCATTTTGGCACCCATCTCGTTGGCCAGGATATTGGCCAGCGTGGTTTTACCGAGCCCGGGTGGACCATAGAAAAGGATGTGCTCGTGGGGTTCTCCCCGTCGGCGCGAAGCCTCGATAGAGAGCCGCAGCTTTTCGACCAGTTTCGGGTGCCCGACATACTCATCGAGTTTTTCCGGCCGGAGTGACTGGAAGGTCTTCTCTTCCTCGGGCGAAACGTGCTCAGGCGATATGATCCGTTCACGCTTCATGCCGGAGTGCTCTCACTTTGCTGGGCGAAGATAGTCGTGACCATCTCTTCAGTCGTTTTAATGTCGGGGTTGGTTTTGAGGGCCTTTTTGATCAGGGTATCAATTTCGGCCGGGCGATACTGAAGCTGAGTCAGGACGTCGTACACCTCATCGAGAAAATCAACGTCTTTGGTCGCGGCGACCAGCGGGCGATCATTGCGCGAGAGAGCAAATCGTGCTGTTTTACCGGCCAGTTCCGCCACAATTTTCTCGGCCATGCGGGGTCCGATGCCGGGCAACTGCTTGAGCACAGCGATGTCTTTTTCCTCAATAGCACGGGCCAGATCGCGAACCGGAAGAGTCAGGCAGCGCAGGGCTTTGCGGACACCGATGCCGGAGACTGTCGTGAAAACTTTGAAGAACTCGCGATCGGCCGGGACGGTGAAGCCGACCAGGCGCGGATGCATATTGGCGGCATTGGCCGATGATTCAATATAGTAATAGGTGTGGAGCGTCACCGGTTCGCCGCCGCGGGCATGATGCCGGAGTGGTTCGGCCAGTCCCGAGGGGATCAGGATTTCATAGAAGATGCCGTTTAGCTCCAGCGTGATCATTTCATCGCTGACATGCTCGATTTTTCCGCAGAGTTTGCTGATCACTTAGACCGTCATCCTTTCAAGATAATGGGCATGGCACAATGCCGCCGCCAGGGCATCGGATTGATCGACCGGTTCAAGAGGTTCAGACAGGTTTAATATCTGCATAATCATCTGCTGCACCTGATCCTTGCGAGCACGACCGTTGCCAGTTATCGCGCTTTTAATCTTTGTGGCGGCATAGCTGGTGACCGGCACCCGGGACTGGCAGGCGGCCGCCAATATAGCCCCACGGGCATGAGCCATGATCACCGCAGTTTTGGGATGATTGTAATGTGAGTACAAATCTTCCATGGAAAGGCAATCAGGACGGGCATCGGCCAGCAATTCCGTCATGGCGGCGTAAATTGAGCCGACCCGGCGGTCGATCGGGTCGTTGTCATGCGAACGGATCACGCCGGCTTCAACCAGTTGCGGCTGTTCATCAGCTATGCGGATGAGGCCATAGCCGGTCACCGCCAGACCGGGATCGATGCCCAGAACCAGCATGATTAACTGGCCAGTTCCTCCAGAATATCGTCGTCGATCTCAAAATTGGCCGATATCTTCTGGACGTCATCACAGTTTTCCAGCGCGTCGTAGAGTTTCATCATTGACTCAGCACCCTTTTTATCAAGCTTGACCGTGTTTTGCGGCATACGCCGTATTTCAGCCTCCATGATGGTAAAGCCGGCCGATTCAAGCGCCTGGCGGACGGTTTCGAGATCACCCATTTCAGTCGTGATTTCGAAAGCATCTTCCTGCGACTCGATATCAGCGGCGCCGGCCTCGAGGGCAGTTTCCATGACCGCCTCTTCCTCAGCGCCGTCGGTCGATACCGTTATAATGCCCTTTGTGTCAAACATCCAGGCCACGCAACCATTTTCACCAAGGTTGCCATTGTACTTGGAGAAAATATGGCGCACTTCGGAGACGGTCCGATTACGGTTATCGGTGAAACAATCGACAAAGACCGCGACGCCGCTGGGGCCGTAACCCTCGAAGGTGGCTTCTTCGTAAGTGACACCGGGGAGTTCGCCGGTACCTTTCTGAATCGCTTTTTTGATGTTGTCGGCGGGCATATTGGCGGCTTTGGCCGATGCTACCGCCGTGCGCAACCGTGGATTTGCTTCAATATCGCCGCCGCCCATACGGGCCGCCACCGTAATTTCCTTTATAAGACGGGTAAAGACCCGTCCGCGAGCGGCGTCGAGTTTGCCTTTTTTACGCTTAATTGTAGCCCATTTTGAATGGCCGGACATACAACCTCCGATATTGCAGGTAGTTGTGTATCTTGATCTATCGTAGTATTTTACCCAATCGTCACCTGAATGGCAATATCTATTCCTGCAAGATGCTTACTTTTTTTGTTCCTTCGCCTTGCAGAGACGGCCGGGAGTGTCGTATTGTGTAACGTACCAAAACAATGATACTGCCGGGAGAAATGATGTCGGATTGTACTTTTTGTAAAATCGCCGCCGGTGAGTCTCCGGCGAAAACGGTTTTTGAAAATGATCGAGTAATAGTCTTCAAGGATATTCATCCCAAGGCAAAAACGCATTTGCTGATCACCCCTAAAGCACACTTTCCGACGTTTCTGGACACACCGAATGAGGATGTCGCCTACCTGTTTGAAATCGCCCGACAACTGGGTGAGAAATTACATGTGGCAAACGGATTCAAGTTATGGGTTCACAATGGTCCGGAAGGCGGACAGGTGATCTTTCACCTGCATGTGCATTTTATGACTAATCTGGCTTCTGTTGGCGACGATATAATTGATATTGCCGGCTGAGATTGCTAAGTTTCTATTGACAAGTCCGGGATTGGCAGTATCTTTATGCTGGCTTAACACATAACCCTTTTCGCTTATGTCGATTTGAAGGGAGTGGTAAACAGTAGATGACAGGAGTTAAAGTGCGCGACGATGAATCCTTCGAGAAAGCGTTGCGCCGATTCAATAAGTTCTGCGAAAAGATGGGGATCCTTTCTGATATTAAAAAACATCAGCATTTTGAGAAACCGTCGGAACGCAAGAAACGGAAAATGAACGCCGCCAAGCGCAAGATGCGCAAACTGGTCAAGGAACAGAATCAGTATTAATGCCTCTTCTTGCCCAGATAGAACAAGAAATGATTAAGGCCCTTAAAAGTGGCGACCGTCTGGCTGCCGATACTTTTAGGGGCCTTAAATCTGATATCAAGTATTATCAGATCGAAAACAGTATCAAGGAAGTTTCTGACGACGATGTCATCGCCGTCATAACCAAAGCCGCCAAAAAACGGCGTGATTCAATTGAACAATACGCAAAGGGCGGGCGTCAGGACCTGGTCGATAAGGAATCGGCCGAATTGAAACTGATTGAGGCCTATCTGCCCGAACAGATGTCTGAGGAAGATATCGAAGCCATCGTCAGAAGCGCCATCGCTGAAACCGGCGCCACGGGTCCCCCGGACATGGGCAAAGTCATGAAGGTAGTCATGCCCAAAGTTGCCGGCCAGGCCGATGGCAAAGCGGTCAAGGCGGTTGTTACACGGCTTCTGAACGCGTAAGTTTTTTGTTGCCTTTCAATTCCAACTACGCGACTTTTTTCCGGTAAACATATTACGAGGGGGTCGAGAATGAATATTGTCGACTATATCCTGCTGGCTTTGCTGCTGGCGATGGTCATTGTCGGATCCAAAAAAGGACTGGTCCGCGAATTGACCGCATTCTTCCTGCTGGTGCCGTCGGTGGTCGTCTCGATCTATTTTATGGATACGGTGGCTGTCCGGGTTTATGAAAGCGTTGGCGGGTCTCCGATGGTGGTGACATTTCTCAGTTTTATAATCCTTATCGGGGTTGCCTATGCGGTGTTTAAAATGATCGGCGTGGGGATCGCCAAGATCATTAAATTCCAGAAAAAGGGCAAAACCGATCAAATGGGTGGTGCTTTTATCGGATTCGCCCGCGGCTGGATAATCATGTCGTTCGTGTTTTTCCTGCTGTTTTTGCTGCCGATGCCGGCCAGTTTTTATCTGGCGATCGAAAATTCTCTGTTTGGACCAACGCTGGTCAAGACAGTGCCGTTTTTGTATGAAGCCAGCGGAGCCCTGCATCCCAATCATCCCTCCTTCTTTGGACAGGTAGAAAAGGCGCTGACTTTGAAAAATTCACGAATTCAGGTGCCGCCGAATGTCCGTTCCGATGTCGATCTGGTCTTGTATCAGATGCATCGCTTTTTTAATGTAAATCAGGCGGGGACTTAAAAAAGCGTTCAACGACTCCAAGTTTTTTTGTATGTTACCGGCGGTTGGATGTAACCGCCGGTTTTTTTTATGACAACAATGATTGATCATCATACGATTGAAGTGCTGGAATTTCCCCGGGTGCGGGAGATTATCGCCGGTATGGCGCTGTCGCCTTATGGCTGGCGGCATATCGAGAATATCTCTCCCCTGTTTGATCGTGATGTGATTTCCCGCCGGCTGCGGGAATCATCACAGTTCAGGGAAATTATCCGGTTCGAAGAGGCGATGCCGCTGGAGCGGCTCGAGGATATCTCTGACCAGGTCGCTAAATCCCGCATCGAGGGTGTTCACCTGGAGCCGAAAGCCCTGCTGGAGATCATGCGCTTTCTCGATATAGTCTCGTCACTGGCCGCTTATGGCCGGGCCAATGAGCGCGAGGTACGGTTCCCGGATGTCGTGGCGATTATCGAGAAATTCCACCCCAAAAAAGAAATCGCCAATTCAATCCGAAAAGCTATCGATCACAATGGCGATGTGTTGTCGTCGGCATCATCGGCACTGGGCCGGATCCGTCGTGAAATCGGCGATGTCGAATCGCGGCTGAAACAGCAGTTGACCAAACTGCTGGCCGCGCGAAAGAAGCATGCCGGATGGCAGGATGATGTTATCACGATCCGCGATGGGCGTTATGTCATCCCGGTATTGCAAAATGAATTCAAATCGGATGAGGGTATCGTTCACGACAAATCGCACAGCGGTGCGACGTTATATGTGGAGCCATCGGCGGCTATTCCATTGAATAACAAGCTGCGGCAGCTCCAGCAGGACGAACGGCTCGAAATCGACCGTATCCTGCGGGAATTGACAGCGCTTGTCGGTGAAGCGGCCTCTGACATTGCAACGGATATGATCACCTATGGCGAGCTCGACGCCGCCCACGCCCGGGCAACATTTGCGATTAAAACCAGCGCCGAGTCGCCATCGATCTCCCCCGTCTGCGAGTTGAACCTGATCGATGCCCGGCATCCCCTGCTGATCTACGGCGCCGGATCAACGGAGCATGTCGTCCCGCTCGATATTCAGCTTGACCGTGATACTCAGGGAGTATTAATAACCGGACCGAATACAGGCGGCAAAACAGTGGCGCTGAAGACAATCGGGCTGTTGACGCTGATGACAATGTCGGGCATCGAGATTCCAGCGGATCATAAAAGTACGGTCGGGATTTATTCCAAGATTTATGCGGATATCGGTGACGAGCAGTCGCTGGAGTTGTCGCTGTCGACATTTTCCTCGCATATTCGCAATATTATTGCGGCCATAAACGATGCTGATGACAGTACCCTGGTGTTGTTCGATGAAATAGGAGCCGGGACTGATCCGCGCGAGGGTACGGCGCTGGCCGAAGTGATTATTCTAACCCTGCTGGAACGGAGTTGTAATTTAATCGCCACGACGCATTATTCGCAGTTGAAATCGCTGCCGCTGGAGCAGCCGGGCCTGATTAATGCATCACTTGAATTTGACCGCGATAACCTCAGGCCTACCTATCGGTTACTAATCGGCATCCCCGGTGCAAGTTATGCCCTGGATATTGCCCGCCGGCTGGGTTTTCCGGATGAAATGGCCGATCGTGCGGCCGCACTTTTAACGCAGGAAGAGCGTTCGCTGGATGCGTTGATAGAGAAACTCGATATGGACTTGAAGCATCTGCATGATGATCGAAAAGAACTGGAGCAACGCCTGGCCAACACCCGTATGATGGAGGAATTCAACAAAACGCGACAGGAACAGCTGGATCAGAAAGAGAAGGAGTTGTCGCGCGAGTATGTAGCCAAACTTGAGGCACAACTGGCCGAGAGCCGCAGGGAAATCGACCGGTTGGTGAAAGGTATCAAGGAATCACAGGCGGATACGAAAAAGGTCAAAAAATCCCGCGAGGCGATCACGCAAAAGGCTGAAGAGGCCGCCAAAATCAAACGGTCGTTGTCGGACCGTCGGCCGGTCGATGCCCGAAC
>CAZGLR010000046.1:16924-23341 GCA_964526635.1 uncultured Ignavibacteriales bacterium
GGGCGAGCGGGTGTATATTGAAAAATTCGGGACTGAGGGCGAAGTGGTCGAGATGATCGGCGACAAGAAAGCCCGCGTGATTGTCGGATCGGCGACGATGGTTATTGATACAATTGATTTGACCCGGGTGAAATCAGCCGGTGAGAAACTGTCGGCCAAACCCCGCAAAACCGGCGCCCGGGTTAAGGCCGAGGCCGTTGACAATGGCTTCAACCCTGAAATTATGCTGCGGGGACTGACAGTCGAGGAAGCTGTGGAACGGCTGGATAAATATATTGATGATGCCGTCCTGGCCGGGGTCGGCCAGGTGTATATTGTCCATGGCAAGGGCACCGGCGCCCTGCGGCGAAGTTTATCGGAATTTCTCAAGAACCACAAGATGGTCGCCTCGATTCGCGTTGGCGACTGGAACGAGGGCGGTCATGGCGTCACCATCGCCCGCTTGAGAACATAATGGCAGCGCGCATTCCAGAAGACAAAATCGAAGAAGTCCGGACGACCGCGGATATCGTTGAAATTATCGGCGGCTATGTACCCCTCAAGCGGCGAGGCCGTAATTATATGGCCAGTTGTCCGTTTCATGATGATCGGACGCCATCGTTTTCGGTAGCTCCCGATAAGCAGATATTTCACTGTTTCGGCTGCGGTATCGGCGGCAATGTGTTCTCGTTTATTATGGAGTACGAAAAAGTCAGCTTCATCGAGGCGGTGCGCATGCTGGCCGATCGTTACGGAATCGCTCTCCCCAAATATCAACCCGATGAGGATGACAGTCGCGAACGGCTCCTCTATGCCAATGAAGTTGCCGCCGACCTATTCGTCAGGACAATGCAGCGTCCGGAATACAAGGCGAAGATCGGCAAGTATCTGAGAGATAACCGTGGCCTCAGCGAAGAAACGATCGAGCGGTTTAAAATCGGCCTGGCACCCGAGGGATGGACCGAACTCATCAAATTCGCCAAATCAAAGGATTTGAAGATCAAGGAACTGGCCGAAGCCGGGCTGGTGATCAAATCGGATAAATCCGGCGATTATTATGACCGTTTTCGATTACGTCTGATGGTCCCGATTTTTAATCTGGGTGGGCGAATTATCGCCTTTGGCGGCCGGGCGCTGCGCAAGGGTGAGAATGCCAAGTACATGAATTCGCCGGAGACGCCGGTGTACAATAAATCGACTGTCTTATATGGTCTGCATGAATCCAAGACAGCGATCCGTCGGGCCGAATCGGTGGTGCTGGTCGAGGGGTATTTCGATTTCCTGTCGTTGTATCAGGCCGGTATAGACAATGTCGTGGCGGTATCCGGAACGGCCTTTACAGCCCGGCAGGCCCGTCTTTTAAGCCGGTATGCCTCGAAAGCGTATTTGCTGTTTGATTCCGATTCGGCGGGCCGGAGCGCGGCTTTGCGGGCTATCGAGCACTTCTTTAACTTTGGCATCGAACCTGTTGTCGCCGAAATACCTGCGCCGCATGATCCGGATTCGTATGTCCGTGAATTCGGGGCTGATGCTTTGCGTGAGATTCTCGCGCGCGGGGTGCCGTATTTGACCTATCGTTTCGGCGGGTTCGATGTTCGGGCAATGACCATGCAGGAAAAGGAAAGCCTGGCCCGTGAGGTCCGGTCGCTGGCGGAGAAAATCAGCGATGATCTCAGGCGCGAGATATTTATTGGTACGGCCGCGGAAAAACTCGGATTATCTTCCGCAGTCCTCTCCCCTCAGCCGGAGGAGTATTCGCCGGCGGGTAAACAGGGTGATCGGGCCCGCAATGTGGCGGTGCTGGAATCTGAGTTCCTGGCGATATGTCTGAATCATCCCGAGGTAATCGAGTCTGTACGGCGGGATATTTCGCCGGATGATCTGCATCGGGAGGAATTGCAGGGGTTGTATCGGTTGATGCTGGACATGTTTGACGCCGAGGGTGAGATCGATGTCAGCCGGCTGATCGAGGCGGCCGGCAGCCCGAAGGAAAAATCGGCGCTGGCATTTATTTCAACCCTTGAGTACGGTGAAACCGAGTTGGAGAACATGGCGAATGAATATCGTCATATGCTGATTAAAATCAAACGGCAGCGACTGCTGGACCGTCTGCGAAAAAAGATGGCCGAGGCCGAGGCTCGGAGTGACGGGGCTACAGTTTCGGAACTTGAAAAGGAAATTAAATATCTTCTTGAAAAATTGAAATAAACGGGTTTAATTGTTCTCTGTTAGTGGTAACTGTTTTATTTTCAAATATATGGAGTACTTCATGCTGTTGTTTCCCGAGGAAGAACACGATGCTATCCGCGCCGGACGAACTACGGTAACATTTCGCGACTGGGACAAGCTTCGGGTGGAAGCCGGAAAAGAATATAAGTCATTTCGGCTCGGTTTTGTCCGGGTCGAGGAAATCGGCTATATCGATTTCAAGAAAATACCACAGGAAGACATGGAAGCAGCGGGATTCGACAGCCCGGAAGAATTCAAACGGGTCTTTCGTAAACGCAATCCGGGATTTAATTTCGGCTCGGGCAAGCTGATACGAATCCGTTTTACCTATCTTGGTTCGGAGAACCGGGCGGCCTCACGCATCGAGCCGAATGATCAGGAAGTGATTCGCATCATGGAGCGGCTTGTGGAAATCGACGTTCTCTCGGAACTTGAAGTGAAATGCGATGAGATTCTCGATTTTTTGAGCGATGGTACAGCCAAGAACTCCACCAGAATCGCGAGCCATTTCGAGTTGAGCCGCCAGGACGTGCGCAAGATCATGGCGGCGATTAAGAACGAGGGACTGGTCGAATTGACCCGCGAGGGGTATGTGCTGACCGTCCGAGGCAAAACGTATCTGGGAAGTAAAGTCTAACCGGTGTTGACCCGGCTGACCATAGCGAACTTCGCCCTGGTCGATTCGCTGGACATTACATTCGACCTGGGGCTGACGGTCCTGACCGGGGAAACGGGCGCCGGCAAATCAGTTATTGTCAACAGTCTTCTCCTTGCTATCGGCGGTCGCGCCGATAAAGACCTTATTCGTCACGGCACTTCCAAAGCAACGATTTCGGCCTATTTTGAGCGGCCCTCCAATGGAGATCGAAAATCCAAAGAGGCGGCACGGATTATTCTGTCGCGGGAGATCCGTCAGAGCGGGGCGTCGAAAGCATGGATCAACGATCAGGCGGAAAATCTCGGTGAGGTTAAGGCCGCGGCGGCGCCATTGATAGATTTCCATTCGCAGCAGGGTCAGCATATGCTGCTGGAACCGTCGTTTCAACTGCGCCTCCTCGATATTTATACCGGCCTGCAGGGTGGGGTGACGGCGCTGGGTGAGAAATTCGCGGAATTTACTGCGCTGGAGATAGAATTGGCCGCTGCCCGAAAGAACCGGCGGGCGCTTCTGGAAAAGCAGCAGCTTCTGGCCTTTCAGCTCGAAGAATTGACCAAAGCCGAGTTGCGCGAGGGCGAAGAGGTCGAACTGGACCGTGAGCGAAGACGGCTCGAGTCGGTGCGAACCCTTATGGAAACCGGGCAGCAGGTTATTCAGGGAATCAGCGATGATGATGTCTCAGCACTGGCGATTTTGACGCAACTCGAACGGATGCTCAAAGAGGCGGCGGTAATCGATGACGGACTTGCCGACGATGCGAAATTGCTGTCGGAATGTGTGATCAATTTGACCGAGCTGACGCGCAATATTGAAAGTTATTGCAGCCGCCTTGAAGATAACCCCGAACGGCTTGACGAAATCAACAGCCGCCTGGCGGAATTGTATCGACTGAGGACGAAGTACGGCACCGATGAGGCGGGGTTAATCATTACGCGGAACGATTTGGCCGCGCAGTCTTTGGGTGAGGGCGATATCGACAGGCTGATTGCTGAATTGGAGAAACGGTATCGCTCGGCCCGGCAGGAGTACCATGATGCCGCGCTGGAGATTTCAAAACAACGGACGGCGGCGGCACGGGCATTTACGAAACAGATCGAAGTTGAACTCGATCAACTGGCCATGAACGGGGCGAAGTTTGTCATCGATTTTCAGCGGGAACTGGCAGATGATGGTTTTGAGATTGATGGTGAAACTGTCCGCGGTCTCCCCCATGGTCTGGAGAATATCGAGTTTTTAATTGCGACCAATCCGAAGGAGCCACTGCGGCCGATGGCCAGGATTGCCTCGGGCGGGGAATTGTCGCGGATTATGCTGGCGGTTCTGACCGTGAATGCCGGCCGGTATGAGATTCCGACGGTCGTTTTCGATGAAATCGAAACCGGGATCGGGGGTCAAACAGCTCTGGCGCTGGCCGAGAAGTTGAAAGCGTTGTCGGCTAATCATCAGGTAATTGTCATCAGTCATTTACCGGCGGTGGCCGAGATGGCCGATTGCAACCTGGCGGTCAGTAAGAAATCTCAGGGCGGACGGAACATCATTCAGGTTGAGAAACTGAGCGGGGCGGCGCGGAGTCGGGAATTGCGACGTATGCAGGGCAAGACGGCTAAAACCAAAAGCGGAACCGACCGGTAGTTTTGACCAGACACATTTATTTTTGAAATGATTGAATAATTTCCGGAGCGAAAGGTATAGCAGGCAGGATGGAGAAGGACGATGACAGTCGATTAATGGCTCAGCTTAAGCGCGGTCACAAGGCAGCGCTGGCTGGGCTGGTCGAGAAGTACAAAAAGCAGGCCTATTATCTGGCGCTGGGCATGGTCGGCAATGCCGATGATGCCTTTGATATTTCTCAGGAGGCGTTTATTCGCGTGTATAATTCCGCCGGAACATTCGATGAAACGCAGCGCTTTTTCCCGTGGTTTTATTCGATTATTGCCAATTTGTGCAAAAATCTCCTGAGGAAGCGTCAGCGTACAATGGCGCAGTCAATTGATCTCGACAGCGCGGCCCACCTGCTGGTCGATCGTACTCTCCCCGATACGGAGATGATCGCGGCCGAGGAGAAGCAGCGGCTGGTCACAGCGCTGCGGAAACTCAGTTTTCCGGATCGCGAAATTATCAATATGAACCATTTTCGTATGATGAGTTATGAAGAAATTGCCGAGGTGTTGGGTATTCCGAAAGGTACGGTGATGTCGCGACTGTATTATGCCAGGAAGCGTCTGGCACAATCACTGGAAGAGGTTTAAACGGGTGACATGAATGAAGAAGAACTGAAAATTCTGCTGGCCGGGTATCAGGATGGCGAACTCGATGAGGAGCAGCATGAGATGGTGGAAAAATATCTCGCTGAGCATCCGGATGCGCGCGCCGAACTGGCCCGACTCGAACATGTCAAGGAGGTAACCGAAAAGGTGCAATACGATGATTTACCGCTGGAAGTCTGGGAGGGCTACTGGCAAAACCTGTATCGCCGTCTGGAACGAGGCATCGGCTGGATATTTTTGTCTCTGGGAGCGATTATTTTGCTTTTGCTGGGCGGTTTTTATCTGATCCGTGATTTTTTCATGGATCCGGCGGTCGGGATTCTGCTGAAGATCGGGATCGGAGCGCTGATTGTCGGGGGAGTATTTTTATTGGTTTCGGTCGGTCGGGAAAGTATGTTTGCCTTCAGGCGTGATCGTTATCGGGAGGTTAAACGATGATCCTGGTCACCTCTGATGACATCCATGGTAAACGGATTGTCAAAGTGCTGGGGCTGGTGCGGGGCAATACTATCCGGGCGCGAAATATCGGTCGCGATATTCTGGCCGGGTTTCGCAATGTCGTCGGCGGTGAAATTTCCGACTACACAAAAATGATTGCTGAATCGCGGGAGCAGGCCCTTGATCGGATGATTGAGGAAGCCCGCGGCCTGGGAGCCAATGCCGTGATAACCATACGCTTCTCGACATCATCGATGATGCAGGGCGCGGCCGAACTGTTGTGTTATGGAACAGCGGTAATTGTGGAAGATGAGTAATTATAAAACTGGTATGAGATCGTGAGTACAGAAAGCGGCGGCCGTCTGATGCAGAACTCGAAAGTTTCCACAGCATTGGAGTTTGTCTCGATTATCGGGCTGGTGGTCATGATAATGGTGTTAATTATTTCCTGGGACCAGCTGCCCAACCGAATCCCCCGACATTACAATCTGGCCGGTCAGCCCGATGCCTGGGGTGATAAGCTGGTTCTATATACCCTGCCGATCGTGGCGCTATTCTTGTATGCATTGATTACTATCCTGACCTATATCGCAACGACCCGTCAGATCAGCTATAGTTCGGCGGCTGAGTTGCACATGGCAAACATTCGGTCGTTTCGAATGTACCTGGCGTTGATTAAGGCCGAAGTCATCTGGATGTTTGTCTATATAACGTGGCAGACCGTGCGGATCGGTCAGGGCCTGGCTGATCGATTGCATCCGGCCGCGGTGCCGCTATTTTTGCTGCTCATCATTGGTACTGTTGCAATCATGATTTACCATCAGTCGCGCCGCAGCCGGCCATCCT
>CAZGLR010000047.1:0-7765 GCA_964526635.1 uncultured Ignavibacteriales bacterium
AACATAGGGCGTTAGAAAAAACGACAGGACAGCGGCGGTGATATAGACTATCCAGTTCGACCCGAGATTT
This sequence comes from uncultured Ignavibacteriales bacterium, assembly GCA_964526635.1. Taxonomy (GTDB): domain Bacteria; phylum Zixibacteria; class MSB-5A5; order GN15; family JAAZOE01; genus CAZGLR01. The sequence goes on from CAZGLR010000047.1 coordinate 71, forward strand.
GCGATAAAACGATGGCGCATAACAGGGAAGTAATATATCATCGCCGGCGGTAAAAGGGAAAGGGATGTTTAGGTTAATTTCATAACTATTTGCCTTTTCCGTGTAAAAGGCTATATATACTGTCAGAGGCGAATATATTGCTGCTGCAATCGGGAAAGACCCAACGGAGGAATTCCATAATGCGCCAACTCACACCACTGCCGATAAAACTCCTGATTATATTGACGATGGTTATATTTCTTTCCGCCTGCGGTTCCGATTCACAAACCAAGGCCGACCCGCGCGACACATTGCAAAAGCAATGGCCCGACGATGTCAGTCAACTTATCCGGTATTTCGAAGAGGTGCGCCGTCATGGCCTGATGGGGCATATGGATACGGTCCTGGCGATGCGCGATTCGGTAACCGTAAAGTTCATCCTCGACTATTATGCCTTTCGTAACGGAACCCTTGATTCCACCACTGCCGCGACCTGGGCCTGGGGCTGGCCGCACGTCGCCGGCCTGCCGATCGTGCAGGACACTATGTATGACAACTGGCGCCGGCTGATCTTCTACACCGAGGGTGTCTCCAAACAAACGATGGAAGAACGGGCTATTTATCCGGTGTTGATGTTTCGACAGGAGCATAGTGGCTGGAAGTTTTCCAACGCCATGCGGCTGGAAGATTTTAAATACGATGGCGAGGGGAATATCGTGGTCCGTTCCGATTTCCGCAATCTCCACGATCTTTTTCGGCTGCCGCCGGAATTTCCCGTTATTGATTCACTGAAAATGCGCGACGGCCCCACCCCGCAACCGATCGAATAGAACCGGCGATAATCCGGCCGGTCGCTGGTTTCCAGCAACAGTTTTGCCATTATCGCCGGATAAAGCACCGGGCGCTTTGCGCTGTTCAGATGGACAATAACATCGCTGCAGCCGTTTAAAAAAACAGCCGTGTTGTTACATATCCTCACCACACATTAAAAATCCGATATCGCACCCGACTAAAAATCATTTATTTTTACGAGTATGATATGGCTGGTTGCAACTGTTTTTGTGGGCGTCTACGTGGGCATGATACTGGGGAAGATCCCCGGTCTTGCGCTTGACCGCACCGGCATCGCCCTTTTGGGTGCGATTGTTCTGATAACCGCAGGAATTGTACCGCCGGGTCGATTTCTGGATGCCATTGACGTCAGCACTATCGTGCTGCTGTTTGGTCTCATGGTCCTTTCCGCGCAGTTTCGTCTTGCAGGCGCGTATTCAGCTATTGTATCGGCCCTCGGTCGCCATTCACTCGGACCATCTCATTTTTTGGGGGTTATCGTGGTGACCACGGCCGTGCTGTCGGCGCTGCTTATCAACGATGTCGTGTGCCTTGCAGTCACTCCGGTTGTTATCGCAATCTGTTCAAAACGCGGCTTTAACCCATTGCCTTATCTGCTGGCCGTCGCGTGCGCATCAAATATCGGATCGGCTGTCACCCTGGTTGGCAATCCGCAGAATATTCTGGTCGGGCAAACTCTGAGGATGTCATTTGTGAGCTATTTGCTCGACAGTCTGGTTCCGGTTCTTCTCAGCCTTGGATCGCTCTGGGTAATTCTCTGCCACCAGTATAGAAATCAATGGATGCTCCCGACGTCACTTTCGCAGATCACCGTACCGCCATTCAGCATATGGCAGACAGTCAAGGGCATGCTGATTGTGATCATACTTCTGTTTGTCTATCTCAGCGGCCTGTTTCCCCGCGATTTGATCACGCTGGGGGGAGCCGGTGTGTTGTTGTGTTCACGCCGTCTTCACTCACGCGCGAATCTCAGCCTGGTCGACTGGCAGTTGCTGGTCCTGTTTATTGGGCTGTTTATCGTTAATTTCGCCGTCCGCGAGTCAGGCCTGCTTCATTCACTTCAGAGCATAGTGCTCACCCTCGGCATTGACCTGCAGCAGTCGGGATGGCTATTTCTGACCTGCGCTGTACTCTCGAATATTGTATCCAATGTTCCGGCGGTGATGCTGCTTTTGCCGCTGGTCGAACATCCGTCGGCCGGTGCAATTCTGGCGTTATCATCGACTTTAGCAGGGAATTTGATTATTGTCGGCTCTATTGCAAATATAATTGTCGTCGATCAGGCGGCCCGGATGGGCATCCGGATTGGCTGGCTTGACCATGCGAAAACCGGCCTGCCCGTGACGATGGTTTCACTGGCTGTTGCCGGATTATGGCTATGGATATGGTGATGATTCACCGGCCCGGAGGGACCCATACCAAAGAGATGAATTCTGCCAGGGGCAATGATACGCTGATCCAGGCAGGGATAACAAATTCCCGATTTTTCTATATACCGAATATTTAAACAGCAGTGTGCGCCCGCTACTTCACGACGACAGCATATTGGCCTTTTGTGACCGCCTGCCCGATCACGGCGGCATCCACACCACCATCAAGCAGCGCCGCCAGCGTATCATCGGCGCGATCCGAACCGATCGCGATAAGCAACCCGCCGGAGGTTTGGGCGTCATAGATGATATCATGCACATATGTGGGATGATGTTCGGCAATAGAAATTTTGCCGACCAAATGATCCCGATTGGCGTTGGCCCCACCGGTCAAAGCCCCGGCCTGAGCATGGGCAATCGTCCCGGGCAGCAGCTTTACCTTAGAAAACTCGATTTCCAGCGTAACGCCCGAGGCTGAAGCCATCTCATACACATGCCCGCCCAACCCGAAACCGGTAATATCTGTAGCGGCCGACGCCATGAATTGACTCATCACTTCCGCGCCGACTTTGTTCAGGGAGATCATCGACGCCACCACGGCCTCGGTTTCAGCATCCGACGCCTTGCCCTGCTTGACCGCAGTGCAGATAATCCCGGTCCCGATCGGTTTGGTCAGAATCAGTACATCGCCGGGCCGTGCCCCGGAATTTGTAATAATGCGCCGGGTGTCAATTGTCCCGGTCACCGCCAGACCATATTTGAGCTCTTTATCCTTAACCGAATGCCCCCCGACAATGACAGCTCCGGCCTCGGCGATCTTATCAGCCCCGCCCTGTAAAATATCACCAACCAGGTCAGGGGAGAGTCCGGCCGGAAAGCCAAGAATATTGAGCGCTGTGATCGGCGTCCCGCCCATGGCATAGACATCCGAGAGAGCATTGGCCGCCGCAACCTGACCGAACGTAAAGGGATCATCGACAATCGGCGGGAAAAAGTCGACTGTCTGGACCAGCGCCAGCGTTTCGGTCAACTGAAATACACCGGCATCATCGACACCATCGATCCCCACCAGAAGACGGTCGGAAGTCGGGGGCGTAAATCTCTTAAGCACCTCGCCCAGCACCGCCGGGCCGACTTTGGACGCTCAACCGGCGCAGGAGACTTCAGCGGTCAGCCGAACCATGGTCTCTTTCTTTTTATCCGGATTTTCCATTACAGATAAGTACGCTATCGCCATGGCGATTTCAAGCAAAAGGATTGGTTAAAGGCGGTAAAATCACAAAATCAGCAAAGATATTGCCAAATGGCCTGATATTTACTATATTAACGTGTTGATATATCAGCAAACAGGGGCCGTTGAGGATAGCATCAGCAATGAACCGTCGATAACTTTTTACGACAGCTACGTCGGAAATTAGCGGTTTTTTGTGTATAATAGGTAAAACACCGGTCTTGCGCTATCGGACACTATCTACCATAGGGGGCACGGGCGCGACGGTGTCAATTGAGGCACGTAGATTTCGGGCGCACACAAATGGTTAGACAATCAAAAATATGTGCCGTCCAGAGAAAAGGCCGTGCCGAATCCTGCCAGGCAGACAATCGGGAAAATCGGTAGGGGAAAATTATTCAGACGGGGAACAATATCTGTTAGCCCTTTGTTTTATCAGATGGTCGGCAGATACTCCCCGGATAGTTAAGGAGTACCATGGTTGACCGAGAAAAAGCCAGGTTTCGTGAGCGTTTTGAGCGCGAAGCTATGCCACATACAGACGCGCTGATGCGAACCGCGAAACGGATGACCAAAAATGATGCAGAATCGGAGGACTTGGTCCAGGAAACTATGCTCAAGGCGTACCGCTTCTTTGATAAATTCGAAGAGGGTACAAACTGCAAAGCATGGTTGTTCAAGATCATGACCAACATTTTCATCAACAATTATCGCTCACGGTCTAAAGCACCGTCGTCGATAGCCGTTGAAGATGTTGATGATGGTTTCCTGTACGGACAACTTGCGAAAAATTACAGCGTCTCTGACCCGGAAAAAGAATTCTTTTCGAAAATATTCGATGATGATGTCAGAGAGGCAATCAGTAACCTGCCCGATGATTTCCGTCTGGTGGTAGTGCTCTCCTTCCTCGAGGGATTCTCGTATCAGGAGATCGCCGACATCACGGGACTTCAAATCGGTACGGTCAAATCGCGCCTTCATCGCGGACGCAAGTTACTTCAAAAATCACTATTGGATTATGCCCTGCGGAGCGGATACATAAAGGAGCCATTGAATTGAATTGTAGACAAGCTCTCCGCCTTCTTTATGATGTTATCGATAGGGAAGCGAGCCAGATCGACACCGAGGCTGTTGAAGATCATTTGAAAAAATGCCGTCACTGCATGGCGCGTTATGAATTCGAACGCATGTTTCAGACCTTCGTCATCGACAAGGGTCGGGATTCAGATAAGTCCATCCAACTCAAACAGCGCATTCTGACAAATCTCGATCAGATCGACGCCGCTGGGGGGGTCGGCAGCTCCCGAACCCCTTTTAAGTGGCCGGCCGTGGCTATTGCCGCTGCCGCGGCTCTTTTGATCTGTGTTGCAGCCACCGTCATGGTTTCTGATTTTTATCGTTTCCAGACCGACATCGTACCGTTTATCAATGCCCATACGGCCGGCACCACGACTGCCAAAACCGTCGATACATATGGCACCGATCCCTTTGATTATCTCGAAGCGACCTCCGGTATCCGTCTCAATTCGGATAAGTTCTCAGCCGAGTCGATTCAATCAATCTCGGTAGATACTATCAAGGGCATTCGTTTCGCCCGCCTGGAGATGCTGGGACCCAAGAACTCGACCGTATCTGTCTTCATCACCGAGGCCACAAACTACCATATCCCGAAGAACAAGCGGGAGATAATCAACGGTCAGGAATATTTTGTTCATTCCTGTGATGCCTGCAACCTGATCGGACATACTGTCGGTGACCTGGTGTTTTTGTTAATCGCTGAACCCTGCTGCCCAACCACTGACCTTGCCAGACTGGCCGCCACTATGTAGTGTCGCGGCGGCATGCGCCCAAAATTCTTATTGCGACAGATTGCCGCATCATGCTTCTTGAATAGTATGATGCGATGTGTTTCCGCTCTTCTTATCTGGCTGCTTCTGCCGGCCATCGCCTGGGCCGCTCCGGGAAATCATTTCCCCGACGCAATCGAACCCGTCCTCAATCGCATTACCGCTGAAATATATAACGATAATTTTGCCGGCGCCGAATCCCTGCTTGATTCTCTCTGCACCACGCTGTCACCCCCGGCCCCGGTTTGCCGGATGTTCCGCGCCACCATTTATCAGTCGCATATGATGGCCGCCGAAAATGATACCCTTGAACACCACCTATTCGCCCAGCTCGATAGTCTCGAGGCTGCGGCCGGGAATATGCTCGAAAACGGCGACGATTCCGCATTGGCCTGGTATTATCTGGGGCAGGCACATGCCTATCGCGCGCTGTACCTGGGACGGTCCGGGAAGTTGCTCGATGCCATTGGTTCCGGCCTGAAAGCCCGCAGCGCCTATATTCGTGGCTATACGCACGACAGTTCCTTCCATGATATCGCCCTGGGCCTGGGATCCTACCGCTACTGGAAATCGGTCAAAACGGAATTTATCAACTGGACACCATTGGTGAAAAACGAATGGCGCGAGGGCATACGCCTTTTGAAACTGGCCGCCGATTCATCGGAAATTTCGCGCGAAGCCGCCCGGACCTCCTTGCTCTGGGTGTATATCAATGAGGGCGACTATGATGCCGCAATCCGCCTGGCGGACCGGATGCGCCGGGAATATCCTGAGGGTCTGACTTTCCACTGGGCACTGGGGCAGGCGTTTTTTGAGATGAAGGATTACCGGATGGCGTCGTCAGTATACCAGTCGATTTTAAACCATCTCCTGCAAAAACCCGGTAACTACTACAACATCGTTGAAGCAGGATATTATCTCAGCCGCTGTTATCGCAGACTGTCCCAAAACGACCCCATTTATGTCCCACGTTTGGAACGCCTTCGGATTGACATCGCTTCGTATCCGATTCCCGTAGAAACACGCCGACGGCAAGCCGATAAACTCGATGACATCAATGGTCCGCTGGCCAGATAACCGATAAAAACCGGTAAAATAACCTCCGAAGTGTCCGACCTATAGAGTAGATAAAGATATGGATTCAGGATTATACACGAATATGGAAAAACTGCTCGAGTCCAATAGAACGCTCGATAAAATCGTCGGAACGATTGGCGATCTCCCGGCTTCACCGGCTATTGTCGCCCAGTTGATGAATCTGACCTCCGATATCAATACAAATATCGAACGCGTCTGCCAGGCGATCTCGGTCGATCAGTCGATGACCGCACGCATTCTCAAGATTTCCAACTCGACTTTCTATGGCCGCTCCAAGGAAGTCGGCTCGCTCAAAGAAGCGGTGATTCTGCTGGGATTCAAAACTCTCCGCTCGATGGTCCTGGCGGCATCAACCCGATCACTCTACGATGGCTCCGATACCCGCATCTCTGAAGCCCTCTGGGAACATTCCCTGGCCACCGCGCTGGCCGGACGGATTATCGCACGATCGGTCAAACATCCCTATGTCGAAGAAGCCTTCATCTGCGGCCTGATGCATGATATCGGTAAGCTGGTCCTGATTCAGAAAATTCCGGCCCAGTACGGCCGGCTGATCGAAATAGTCGAACGGGATCAGGCTGTCTTTATCGAACTGGAAGACCAGATGCTCGGCTTCAATCACACCGATGTCGGTATCCTGCTGCTGCATAAATGGTCCTTCCCGCAACTGCTCTCCGAAACTGTTTTTGAGCATCATCTCCCGAAACCATCCGAAAACGAAAACGACTCGACACCGCTCAGTTATGTCGTCAACCTGGCCAATCAGATGGCCAAGGGCGTTGATGTCGGATTCAATGATGCCCGCGAGACGGACCTGGCTGTTCTCCCTGCTGCGAATATCCTGGGACTGGATACCGAACGGCTCGGCAACCTCCAACTCGAGCTGGCCGAGACTTTCGAGCTCGAACGCGGCGCGTTTAAGCTTTAACATCCGCCTCACGCGACCAACGCCATTGCAGATATCAAAATTATCTCTTGTTCCCGTACCCCACGCGGCGTCCGAGTGGGTTTTTCATTACACTTTCGGTCTATGAGTTAAGGTACTCTTTTTCCGGGAAGGCGGTCGACTGTTTGCAGTTCCGAAAGTGTATCCCTGATCGCACCCGGTCGCCGGGTGCGGTACCGGGTCCTTGAACGCTGGTCACCCCTGAGGACGGCATTAACATTAGTTTAGTATAATTCCACACCGCTGCAGCAGTGTATTTTGCAGCTCAGGATCGGATTAATAAGTCTTTATCCTGCCTCTACACCCCGTACCCCACTCGGCGTCCGAGTGGGTTTTTCATTACACTTTCGGTCTATGAGTTAAGGTACTCTT
>CAZGLR010000047.1:7865-22454 GCA_964526635.1 uncultured Ignavibacteriales bacterium
CCCGTACCCCACTCGGCGTCCGAGTGGGTTTTTCATTACACTTTCGGTCTATGAGGTAGGGTATCATTTTCCGGGAAGGCAGTCGACTGTTTGCAGTGCCGAAGGTGTATCGCTGATCGCACCCGGTCGCCGGGTGCGGTACCGGGTCTTCATAAAACTATATTGTTTAACTAACCAGTTAGTTAAGAATCCAGTGTTTTGCCATAGGTTACAGTCGAATGCGGGAACCTGATAATGCTGGGCAAAGATGTTGCTTCGCATTATTGGGCCACTACAATTTTCAGCACAATCTTATGCTGCCGAGGTTTTGCAACACGCCCTTCAGAGTTGGGAATGATGTGTACCTGTTTATCTTATCCCAAGTCTAAAGAGCTTGGGGCACCCTAACATTGTTAACCACCCGTACCTCGCCTGGCGTTATCCGGGTTGGGTTTTCATTACACCTTCAAGGAATGATATACTCTATCAATATCCGGATATACCAGGGATCGGAGGACCCGTCCCTACAATTGATTGCATTGTATTAATTAAGATCGATCATATGGGTCGGCGTTTTGCCGTGAGTAGCGCGATTGCATCAGTCGATGGGATGCCGGTGCCCAACCCTTCAGAGTTGGGAATGATGTGTACCTGTTTATCTTATCCCAAGTCTAAAGACTTGGGGCACCGTAACATTGTTAACCACCGGCGGTACCCCACCCGGAGGGTGGGCAGAACGCCGCAGGCACAAAAGACAGGGTGCCATCACCTCTCAAGGATAGCACCCCACTCAAACCCCCTTTTCAACAGTGCCGCATTCAGGGAAAGAACTATCCGCTGCATCGGCCGTCATCAATAGCGAAGCAGTCAATGGCAGCGGGAAGGCGATAACCAGTAGGCACACCATCCCCGCTCGGGCAAGTCTCCGTCCATTAAGACACATAATCTAACATCCCCCTAAAAGAGATATGTGTGAGCGGTGTAGGGATATTCAATGATGCAGATTATACTTTAAGATACAATAATAGACTGTTGTATCAACGTTATAACTATGACGAGCTTGCCCAACAGTGTTACGATCGGGTATCAAAATACCGAAAATTTGAAATACTTGCGCGGATTGGCCTGAATATCACTGATCAAGTTATTCGCGCGGGTGAGAAGATTATAAATCTCCTCATACAAACGATCATCCGTTACCAGTGCCCCGGCAGTGCCATCGCCGCGTTCGATTTTGGCCAGGATCGAATCGAGCCGTGCCGACGACGCCGCCAAGTGGGTATACAGCGATGTATCAGTCAGCATCCTGCCGGCGCTGCCGTTGCCATCGGCGAGACTACCGGCAACTACCGATGATTTATCAAGCAGCGTGGCCAGCTTATCCTGAATTTCCTTCTGGCTCTTCTTCAACTCACCCATGACCGCGGCCGTCTGCTCCAGCGCCGAGACCATACTGACATACAGCGCAGTATCCGAGAACGCTTTCCCGATAGTCCCCTCACCGGATTTGATCTTCTCCGTGAGTTCAGTCATGCTTTGCATCAGCCCATCTATGGCATCGAGTGTCTGCGGCGCTTCGGTAAAGAGTGCCTCAAATCCGGTGGCGCGGACTGTCGGCAGAACCGCGCCCGGCTCAACCAGTGGCAAATCCTTGGAGCCGGGGATGACCTCGACATATTTATCACCGAGCACACCGATCGTTCCCAGCGTGGCACGGGAATCCTGCGTAACAAATTGCCAGGCTGTTGAAGAGATGACAAAATCGACACGGATGCGACGGTAATCATCGAGGTTGACAAACTGAATCGAACGGACATTACCGACTTCTACACCGCCAAGCCAGACCGGGGCTCCAGTTACCAGACCTCCCACATTGGGGAAGTATGCGGTCAGTGTGTCTTTTTCCTCGAAAAATGATGTGCTGCCGCCGTGGAAGGAGGCATAAATTAGCATCATGATAGCGAATGTAACCAGAATACCGATCCAGAGGTTACCCCATTTAACTTGACCACTCCGTCGCATAACACTCTATCCTCTATACAAATTTACGCCTGATGACTTCGTTCATTGACGCTCGAAACGGCGCCAGAAAATCGGTTACCTCTTTGATTTGACAATCGCGCAACTGCTCCATATTACCATCGAAATATACCTGCCCGTCGCGAATGACAATGAACTTGTCAGCCATCTTAAACGCATCAGCGATCTGATGCGTTACAATAATCACCGCGATCTTCTTGACTTCCTGCAGCTTTGTAATCAACGCCAGCACGCTCTCGGTCGATTGCGGATCCAGCCCGGTGGTCGGTTCATCGAACAGCATTATCTGCGGATTGGTCGATAACAACGCCCGGGCGATAGAAACCCGCCGCCGCATCCCGCCGGAAAGCTCTTCCGGCAGATGGTCAATAATTTCCGGGTCAAGATCCACGAATTCAAGCATGCGAATGACGTCGGCCTCGATTTCTTCAACAGCCTTCGTACTGTATTCGAAGAGATAATACCCGACATTTTCGCCTATTGTCATCGAGTCAAACAAGGCGCCTTCCTGAAATACCATACCGATCCGCTTGCGGACTTCGGTCAGCTTTCTTGCACTCATATTGGCAATACTGTCGTTTTCAATATACACATTTCCCGACCACGGCAAGTCGAGCCCCAGAATAAGGCGCAATATAGTCGATTTACCGGAACCGGAGGGTCCCATAATAATACGGCTTCCGCCGGCCTCGATGTCAAAACTGACCCCCTTGAGGACCGGTTTTTCAGTATAGCCGAAGACGACATTATCCAGCCGTATCACATGTACCCCTTGAGAACCGAGAAGACCAGCCGTGTCAGCAGATAATTAACGATCAGGATGGAAATCGACGATATCACTACCGATTCAGTCGTTGCCCGGCCGACTCCCTTGGTACCTCCCTTACTGGTAAAACCCTTGTAACACGAAACAAAGGCGATAATTGTGCCATAGATCAACGGTTTAATTATGCCGGTAAAAACATTGCCGAAATTCAAAGCGTTATTGACCGCCGACAGATATATGGTCGATGATATGTGCGCGACAAAAACCGCAATAATCCATCCGCCCATAATTGCGATAAAATCACAGGCGACTGTAAGGGCAGGGGCCATGATGATAAGCGCAATAAAACGCGGTGCGGCCAGCTTGCGGATCGGATCAACCCCAAACGCCGTCAGGGCATCGAGCTGATTCGATGATTTCATCGCCCCGATCTCAGCGGTGATCCCCGAAGATACCCTCGCCGCCAGCATGAGCCCGGTCAGGACCGGACCCAACTCACGAAATATCGCGAGCGACATCACCCGGCCGAGGTAGTTCTTGAATCCGAAGACTGCCAGTTCTTCGGAAAACTGGAGAGCCATAGCCTGCCCGGCGAAGATTCCGGTTAAGGCAATCAGGAAAAATGATCCGATCCCTATTGAAAACAACTGCTCCATCGTTTCCGGGACATAAATCGGTCGTCCAAACAGCGAACGGATCATCCTGGCCGAAAACCGCGTCAGTTGGTCGGCCTCGTAAACGAAATGTTTCAACCCTTTGACAAACCTGGCAAACATCAATCACTCTGCTTTTTGGATTCAGACGGTGAAAACTACCCGTAATGCTGCGGTCTGTCAAGGAGTTAATGAAAAGATGGCCAATAGATGCTGGACGAGAACCGTTAAATACATATATTGCATTCTAAGGAGACAATATGGATCATAGAGGACACGGTATCGCGCTGTATTCGGGCGGACTCGATTCAGCAATTGCGATTATGCTCATTCTGCGCCAGAACGTCAAGGTCACCGCGCTGACCTTTATGACGCATTTTGGCTGTGATATAAATGATAAATCAAGCTGTTCGTCATCACCCTATCCGCTGGCCAAAAAATACGGTTTCACCGCCAAGATGATGCACCTTGGCCAGAAATTCGTGGATATCGTACGGAACCCGAAATACGGTCACGGTAAAAACATGAACCCCTGTATCGATTGCCGAATCCTGATGCTGCGGGAGGCCACCGAGTTCATGAATATGGTCGGGGCGGACTTCGTGTTTACCGGCGAGGTTGTCGGGCAACGGCCGATGTCACAGCACAAACCGACCATGCAGCTCATCAAGGAAGTCAGCGGGCTGGAGGGCAAACTGGTCCGGCCGTTGTCGGCCAAACTGCTGGACCCGACCGAACCGGAACTCAACGGCATCCTCGATCGCGAAAAGCTCGAAAATATCTCGGGCCGGTCTCGCAAACGGCAAATCGAACTGGCCAGAGAATATGGCATCGAGGAATTCCCGGCTCCAGCCGCCGGATGCCTTTTGACCGACGTCGGCTACTCACGGCGTCTGCGCGACCTGTTCAGCCATACCGAACAGGTCGATTTCAACGATCTCAACTTGCTGCGGGTCGGGCGCCATTTCCGCGTCGATCCCCAGACCAAGCTGATCGTCGGTCGCAACGAAGAAGACAACAACAAAATCAAGGCCTATCGCCGGGAAGACCAATGGCTCTTTGAGGCCAAGGGTATCGGGTCGCCATTGACGCTGCTCGATGGTCACCTGACCGCGCGCAATATCGAAGTTGCCTCGGCCCTGACCGCGCGCTACAGCGATCAGAAGCGCTACAACGTGGTGGAGGTGACGTACTTCCAAAATGGCGACCAGTCGGCCTGGGAGACACTGTATGTGCCGCCCTTAATCGAAGATCGGGTCAAAGCCTATTTGATTTAAATTCATCTTAAATTCCGGCAAATCCATATCGAAATCACAAGGCCCGCGCCCGCCGTTCATCATTGATTACCTTTGATACCAAAGGGCGGGATCGAATATCCCGCAAATGGGCTGCTACCTAAATTAATCCCACCAGCCTCAATCACCCAAAAATAAAAGGCCGGATGGTCAATCCGGCCTTGCCTGCGCGTTTGGTTTTGGTATCTCTGTGCTAAGTCTTTATAATCACCACTTTATTATCGTTTAAGTGAGCCCCCATCCATGGTATGACAGGGGCCCTCCTCTCCAAGTCTGATACTGGCGATCATTCCTGATCACCAATTCCCCGCATCAGACATCTATTGGTAGTATCAAAGGCCATGCCTGATACAATTATTTTGAAACAATTTTTGACGCTTACGGGGCAAGTACTTACAAAGGGCTAACGATTTTTATACAAAAACACCCGCAAAATTTGCGAATACATACTGACAATCCCTCGCATATCGCTGATATTTTCGCACATTCTGCGATAATATGCATTTCCGATCAGTATTCGGGATTATTGCATGTGTTGAGCCATTTGCTTCGCGCTCGCCTGCGGACATTGAACGCAGGCCCTGAGAGCTCATTCTATGCCGTAGCGCAGCCTGCGTCCGGGTACGATTGTGTGAGCAGGAACCCGACAATGCTGGGCATTGTCGGGCCACCAGCCGAATGTGAGGAAACGTATCTGAACCTCAAAAAACCCTCAGTAACATCTTTCAATGAGGCAATGCGGTATTAAAGAATGATTCCGCTTTCCATTTGCCATATGATCTTAATATCGGCGCCCGGTGCCCCAACTCTTCAGAGTTGGGGAAAATGATCACCTGTTTATCTCATCCCAAGTCTAAAGACTTGGGGCACCGCAACTTTTCTGGTGGGGTACCATGTAACCCAATATTTTAAATAAGGAACTTTGCAGTGATGCAATCGGATTCCGGTACTCCACTCGCAGAGTGGAGGGTGGCCCGATAATTGCGAGGCAATTGCCGGGTTCCCGCATATGAGCGTAACCATGTGAAAGAAGCGATTTATTAATTAACCGGTCAGTTAATTCGGAGAGCGTTTTTTACAGATGGCGCTATTAACTAAACTCAATTACAGACTAAACGAACTTGTCCCACAAGCCCGCCAGGGTCGGGAGCGACTTCTCACCCAACCCCTACCGCGCCATTCGCCAATATCCAGTCCAGCAACCGCACTGTCGCCGACTTGCCATGCTCGCCCAGCTCCAATGGCGGGCCGACACACGACGGACACCCGCCATCGCAGCCACAGCCGGTGACATGCCCACGGCACGCCGCAAACAAATCCGGCACCATCCCAAACAGCTTCTCGGCAAACCCGACCCCGCCGGGCACATTCTCATAAATATAAATGACCGGACCCTCGGCAAATGGATCCCGCACCCGCGACAGCGCCCGGATATCCCGTGGATCGCACATCAACCACAGGGGTGCAATCTTCTGAAGCACATTGGCCACCCCGCGCAGGGCATGGCCCAGGTTTCCCTCGGTGAAATTGGCCGCCACCGCCAGGTCGTGAGGGAAACGGTACCAGAAGGCGGTCGTGTGCATCTCCTGCTCCGGCAGCGCTACCGGCCCGGAACCGACATTTTCATGTGTATGAAATTTGATCTTCTTAAACAGCACCACCACCCGCGTCAGGGCCACATCGCCCCAGCCGATTACCGGGCAGGCATCGACATCGACCGCATCGCTTGTCCCTTCGGGATGCATCTCGCGCTCGCGCTCGACCTCCAGGACTTTCAGATCGGCCTTGTCTTCGGCGTCGGTGTAATAGTCGATATCGACCGCCTCGACATACGCCCGGCGGCCGTCCCAGTCGAGTTCCTTGACCTGATACGTCTCGGCGCCATGCAGATATATCGCCTCCGGATGCAGAAGCTCCGGCGTGGCAAAATAATCGACTTCACCAATCACGCGGTCTTTATCCGAACGATTGAGAATGACGAAGTTTTCCGGCGAGGCTGACCGCAGCGAGACCTCATTGGCCGGATAAATATCGGATGACCAGTAATATTTGTCGCCGGCCTGCCGGACAATGCGCCGTTCCTCGAAATAATCCATGATATCATCGACCGGCTCCGGGCCGATCTTTTCGCCCATCCACACCGGCAGTTCAAAGGCCGCACACTTGATATGGCTCGAATGAATAATCAGGTTATCGGGATCGACAATCCCGGCCTCGGGCGTCCGCTTGAAGAAATATTCCGGATGCGCCATGAGAAACTGGGGGAGAGCCGATGATGTCGCGACCATGATGGCCGCCGATACGCCTGATTTGCGTCCGGCCCGTCCGGCCTGCTGCCAGACCGACGCTATCGATCCCGGATAGCCGCATAAAATACTCACATCCAGCGAGCCGATATCGATGCCCAGTTCCAGCGCATTGGTCGAGACCACCCCGGTGATACGGCCCTCACGTACCCCCTGTTCGATCGCGCGCCGTTCGTTGGGCAAATACCCGCCGCGATACCCGGCGATCTCGATCCCGCGACCAAATTCTTTCTTATACTGCTCCCGCAGGTAGCGGAGAATTATCTCGACCTGCATGCGATACCTGCCGAAGATAATCGTCTGAATTTTCTGCGAGATGAACCGTGAGGCCAGCCGCACGGCTTCGTTTATCGATGATCTGCGAATTCCTAACTCTTTATTGATAACCGGTGGATTGTAGAGAATAAAATGCTTCTCGGCCGTCGGCGCGCCATTGTTGTCAATCTTCTCAACCGGGGCTTCGATCAGCCGCGAGGCGAGCTCATCGGGATTGGCAATTGTCGCCGACGCACAGATAAATTGCGGATCGCTGTCGTAAAAATGGCAAATGCGTTTCAGCCGCCGGATCAGATTGGCCAGATGCGATCCGAAGACGCCGCGATACTGATGGATCTCATCGATCACGACATACTTCAAATTTTCAAACAGCTTGATCCATTTGGTATGATGCGGCAATATCCCGGCGTGCAGCATATCGGGATTGGTTACCACAATATGACCGGCCGAACGGATCGCCCGCCGGGCATCCTGCGGGGTATCGCCATCGAAGGTATATGTCTTGATATCGACACCGATGTCGGTGACAATGGTATGCAGTTCCTCTACCTGATCGGCCGAAAGCGCCTTGGTAGGGAAGAGGTACAGAGCCCGCGAATCGGGTTCCCGGAGAATCCGATTGAATACCGGCAGGTTGTAGCACAATGTTTTGCCCGATGCCGTCGGTGTTACTACAACGACATTTTTGCCGGCTTCGACGGCCTCGACAGCTTCCGCCTGATGCGTATAGAGCGATCGTATCCCGCGCTGAGTGTAGGCCTGCACCAGCCGTTGGTCGATATGGTTCGGGAATGGTCTGGTGCGGGCGGGGCGCGGCGGAATGACTTCCCAGTGGACAATGCCGGGGGCGGTTTCAGGATCGGTTCTCAGCGACTCAAGAACCTGGGGGAGATTCATGGAGCATATACCCTTTGTAATTGACGCAGACAAACATCGCATAGCCGGGTCGATTTCTGATCGATATCCACCATTTCCATAGAATCATAATGGACACAGGATGGATTGGCGCAATCCCGAATCGAATACAACCGGGCCATCTGATGAATCACTTCCTTGTATAACCGGGGATAGACTTTGGTATCATCCTCTGGGAGACCATAAAATTCCTGCCGGAAATGAAACAACGAAACTACGGCTGTTGAAGCCAGCTGGTCGCTGTAGCCGAGCACGTAATGCTTGGTCGGCAGATAGAGGTCCTCTTCGCAGACACCGATAATCATCTCTCGATTGTTGGCTTTTACCCGTTCGAGTTTGGAGAGAATAATCCGGGCATAATACTGGTTGCGGGTTTCGTTAAACGATTCCACCGGCATACGCATGCCCTTAAGGATATCCACACCTCGGCCGAAGATACCACCGATTGACCCGGCCAGTCGATTGATCATAGCCAGATCGCTGTCACCGAGAGGGACAATAACTATTTTGGCTCGAATAAGACTCATTTAATCAGCAAAGAAAAACCTGCTCGTCGACCCGGTCGGCGAGACTTTCATTTCGATTTTCGACGCACATTTCGGACACCACCCGACAAACGCGGTCCCCTGTTTGTTCAGGTAGGCATATGCATATACCCGGCAACAACGAAAAAAGACGCCCAGCTTCGGCCGGGGAGTGCGTTTCGACTTATCCATCTCAGCGCCTCAAAAGGACAATATAACCAACAGATATTCGAATGCAACGATTCATTTTATGCCGGTCATTTACTATAACATATTATTGACGGGAATGTGTCACATTTTGATATCCGCAGGCGGGATATTATTTGACACTGGTCAGGACATAGCTGACTGTTTCCTCGAATTCACGGCGCGTTGACTTGCGCGAGCCCTCTTTACGCGTCATCGTGCGCTCCGATTGGAATCGCATTCGGGCTTCAGAACTGACCGCAATACCTTCGTCGATAGCATAGTATATCATACCGGTTGTTTCGATCCAGTCGACACCATCGACCTGAGTCGAGTCGGTCGGATCAGCCAGCATCGGCAACACCATCGTGCCATTGTATTCGATAATGGCGCAATTATAATTATGCTTGGGTGCCGTGCCCTTCAGCCGATAAGTCGTCGATGCCTGCTCCGAGGAACCGTCGGGTAAAATCACATTGGCTGTCTGCGTCCAATGCTGACCGACCGCAATCGCTGAATCCGGGAAAATCGGCATCCCCTGTTCATAATAATGTTTGGCATACGTCTGCCAGGCCGGCGAGGCTTCTGTGATCATTTCAAATGCGACGACTTTGCCAGTGGGGGCGATGCTGATACGGTAGGCATATTCGGCAGTCTCACGCTCCACGGTGCCGTCCTTGCGGGGTTCATCCCAGCTCCAGCGATTATCCTCCCGGACCACCGCGATATCGTTGGTCAGCATCTTTAGCGTGGTATATTTGATTTCGCCCTCGATCTTGACGTTTATTTCACCGGTTGCCCGCCCGTCTTCATAGTTGGTGCCCATCCGTTGAGATTTCAGGGAATAGGCGAGTTCCTTGCCGACTGGCGAGTAATCAGCCCGCAACATGAATTTGGGAGTTGAATCGGAACAGGATACTACAAAGATCAGCACGGTGGCAACCACGGCGATCAGCGGGGAACGCCGTCGGGTGAGGGATGCGACTGGCGACATGAGGGCTCCTTTTATTACCCGGTTAGGTTATCGAAGACGGCATCACGGTGGGGGAATCAGGGAGCCGACGACGTCGTATCCGATACTTTTTCATGTGTTTCCGGTCCCGGCGAGCCGACCAGGTTGGCGCCCGAACGCGGCTGGCCCCAATAGGGGGCAATTGGCAGCGAATCCTGTCCGACAAATCCCGGCTGATCGGTTACATCGACCCATTCCCGGCGGTCAGACTCATTCTTTAATTCGCTGACATAAAAAGACCCGAACAGCAAAGTTATCACTGCCGCCAGGCGAATGAGGGTAATCAGTACAGTCCGCCCGGCCGGTTGCGATGGCCTCTGCCCGACAGCCTGTCTGCCGGGAAACAGCCTGGTTTCTATCCGGTCCGGGAGCTGGTCGAAATAGTCGTCGCCCGGGTCATACAACGGCAAATTCGCCAGGTTCGCTTTTAGGCGGCGGATTCGCTGCAGCGAATGGCGTGCTTCCTCTGAGGTCTCCAGGATATCTTCAACCTCCCGGCGAGAGGCCTCCGGAAGGTCGCCGTCGATATAGGCGTTGAGGAGTTCATCTGTATAGCGCGATGACATGTGTCGTTCCTTTTTGCCCCATCTGGTTTTCAATCGAGCAACTTACCGAGCTTTTTCTTTAATTTGCTCCGGGCGATATGGAGATTGGATCGAACGGTTGCTTCCGGGCAGCCCATGATTCGGGACACCTCTTCTTTCGACAATCCCTCGATATCATGAAGGACCAGAGTCATTTTTTGGCGAGGTGGCAGCTCCTCGGTTGCCTTTAGTATTTGCGCTAAAAGTTCCTTATTCTCCAGTTTTGTGTGCGGGTCGGTCACCTTTTCGGAAAGGGCAATCTGAACCGATCCGGGCATCTCGCTTTCTTCCGGCATCGCCACCACACGGCCCTTGCGGCGACGCAAGAGGTCAATGGCATAATTGGTCGCGATCCGGTAGACGAAAGACGTAAAATACTGCGGCGATTTTAACTGCTCAATCCGCCGATAAACCCTGACGAATGTCTCCTGCGTCACCTCGTCGGCCTCGGCATGATTCCTCAGAAGACGATACGCCAGCGCGTACACCCGTCGCTGAAACCGCTTGACCAGCCCCGTGAAGGCCTGGGTGTCACCGGCTTGAAAGCGGGTGACAAGACGGACTATTTCATCACGGGCGTTATCATCTTTCATCCCGATGGATATCTCTTTCGTCTGGATTTAGGACGAACTTCCCTGCCTGCTGTTTAAGTAAAAAAACAGCAATTGACAACTGATGAAGCGAACTTTATGATTGAACCTGTGATTTGTCAACTTATTTTTCCCGGATGCCGGCTTTGAGCAGCGATGATTCCGCCATCCATCGGCGCAAATACCTTTTTCTCCTGGTCAGCGCCCTGTCCGCTTTCATCGGGACGCTCGACGGCTCCATCGTCAATATCTCCCTGCCCACTCTCAGCCGTGAGTTTAACGTCTCCATCGACATCATTGCCTGGGTCGTGCTGGCCTATTCGCTGGCCATATCAGCTAATCTGCTATTGGTCGGACGGCTCGCGGCACTCAAGGGCTATCGCTTCACCTATACCATAGGCTTCTGGATTTTTACCGCCGGATCGCTGCTCTGCGGATTGTCGGTCGAATTATGGCAAATCGTTGTGTTTCGAGCCCTGCAGGGTATCGGGGCGGCCTTCCTCATGGCGGCCGGACCGGCCCTGATACGCCGTGCCTTCCCGGCCAATGAACGAGGGAAGGGGATGGGTATCCTGGGGACAGTCGTCGGTGTTGGCCTCATGTCCGGTCCGCCGCTGGGGGGATTGATTGTCTCCACAATCGGCTGGCGCTGGATTTTCTTCCTCAATATACCCGTCGGTATCTTCGGGGCGTTCTATGCTTCCCGACTGCTCAAACCGCTTGCCGCCGATGATCCCGAAAGCCGCGTCGATTATCCCGCCTGGATATATCAGGCTGTAGCCATCATCGCACTGTTGCTGTTTTGTAACCGGATTAATGATGCCGGAATCCCCCGCGTTGTCCTTTTGGCAATTCTGGCGCTGAGCATAATCGCATTCACCATGTTCATCCGCCGTGAACGTTCAGTCGCCAAGCCGCTTTTGGGACTTGCCATCTTCAAACATCGGGAGTTTTCGCTGGCTATCCTGTCAATGCTGATTGTTTTTATCTCGACCTCATCGGGCCTGGTCCTGATACCATTTTATCTTGAAAACATCCTTGACCTGATTCCCTCTGAAGTCGGCCTGGTGCTGGTCACTATCCCTATCTGTACCATTGTCATCGCACCCCTGGCCGGACGTATCGCCGATACCATTGGTTTTCGATTGCTCACTACGCTTGGCGTCGTGTTAATTGCCATCGGCATGTTCTTTATGTCGCGCCTTGATGCCGAGGCTACTCGCTTTGACTTTATCATAAGACTTGTTATTATCGGGATCGGCGGCGGGATGTTCCAGCCACCCAACTCGACAGCGCTGATGTCAGCCATCCCGCGCCGCATGGCCGGGGTAGCTTCGGGCCTTCTGGCCCTGGCCCGAACGATCGGCTTCGCCATCGGCATCGCCCTCTCGACAGCTGTCTTTTCATGGTTGAACAGCCATTTTCTTCAATCAATGGCATCCGATGATGCTTTTGTCACCGCCTTCCACTGGACGGTTTCCATATTTGCGGCGTTTGTCTGCACCGCTATTGTGACGTCTTTTCTCCGGCGGAATCGTGTTCCCCTGCCGATTGAATGAGACTACAATCGCTCGCGAAAGGCTTCGTTGTTATTGGTCAATTCAAGCAGTCGCCGGGAGAGCGTTCGCGCCTGGCGGACAAGATCAGGGCGATTATACATCATACCGCAGTTCTGGAGCGTCAGGGCGGAAAGATACAGTGTAATAATGTCATCAGGATGGGCACTGACAACCCGGTTGACATCAGCCAAAACATGCTGCAGACCTGCATCACTGAATTCCAACTCCAGCTTTCGCATTCCGATGCCGGCTCGAAGCAGTAATGCCGAACGATTATTCGGATGATTTGCCAAAAAACGATTATTCAATACCATAGCGTTGTCATAGGAACTATCATTATAAGCGATAAAAGCCTGTTCATAGTCAGTCAATTGATATCCAGTATCGACGCCCGATAACGACTGTGGAATGTAGTAAAGCATCATCTGATTTTTGTGAAAGAAGTAATCGGCAATCGGTTCGGCATTGCTCAAAAACGGATAATCCGCTACCGCAGCAATGTAATTACTCTGATCGACCGCCATGTGGGTAATGCCAAAACGCTTAAACATATTAAAATCAGGACGCTGTAAACCAAAAGCGAAAATAAAATGTCGATGCCCCGATTCCAGGGTCAGCGTCGGCGCATACGGCCCTGTGACAACAGCATCGTCCCCCAGAATCTCTTTGATATCCGCGGCCGCATCGGTTAGCGAATGCCGTCGGTCGCCCGCCCAGTCATAAAAACGATACGTCTGAAAAACCACTGAACCCACCAGTAGCACGACGATGGCATACGGGCTGAATTTGATGAGATATGCCACCCAACCGCGTGTTCGCCGCCGCAGCAGCACAATCGTCATGCCCAGGACCGGCAGTAACAGGATATATATTACTGTGATTGATACCTGCGGGAAAGTCCTGATGTAAAATGTATCCACAATGATATGAAAAATGGCATACAACAGCACGAAAAACAAAAGTATCGCCGCTGCAATGCGGATCAACCGGGGCGCCTCACCGCTGTGCTTCTGAGATAACAACAACGGCGCCATAGCTATAACCGCCATCGGGAAATAAAACAATACCGAATATCGCTGCGGTTGATAATTTGATGGCATCAGAATCAAGGCCAGTCCGATCAAAAGCCAGAATCCGAACTGAACGAACTTCTGAGAACGCACCTCATCGAAAGAAACCCGCAGCTTGAGCAAAATGACAATCAATCCATAGAATACACCAATCGCCAAGAATGGCTCATCCCGGAACAACCAGATGTTGGTGCCATAGGTCATGATGCGATAGACAAATAAATTGATGCTTTCGAACAGCAGCGTCTCACGATGTGCCGATCCCGCCTGCTCGGTGAAATAATCGATATATGCGCCAAAGCGCTCGCCGAACAGCAGCCATGCAAAAACTACAGCAAAAACAACCGACGCTACCCCCCAGATTGCAATCTTTCTGAATCGCCGCTCCTGCGGCGTCGTCAGAATGACCATCATTACCGCAAATCCCAGACTCAGCGCAAATATCTTGCCCGTATATATCCCCAGTATCGTCAGCGCGGCCATCGCAATAAGCGCTGCCGGCTTGAATTCGAAGCGTGAATAAATCAAAAAGATCAGGCCGAAATAAAAGGCCAGCCCGGATTCCATAAAGGGTGCCCGCTGAAATGTCAGCAGCGTGAAATTGATACCCAGAAAAACTGCTGCAGCCAGTGCGATCGTCAGCCGGTGCCGCTCGATATGGCGCGATATCAGAATCCCGGCTATCACACATAAATAGCCCAGAAGAGAGGGCACCACCCCGGCCAGATTGGCCGTTACCCGCGATGGTTCCGTCAGCGCGAAAATCATAAATGCACATGCCCCTTCGGCCAGAACGAGCGGCAGGCCGGCGACTACGCCGAGGATCTGGCCGCC
>CAZGLR010000047.1:22464-23233 GCA_964526635.1 uncultured Ignavibacteriales bacterium
GTATCGCTGGTATCATAAATGCACATGCCGATACCAGCGATACCCGAAAGACATGCCATTTGGGGAAGGGGAAGGGTTCAGCGTCGCCATGCGCCGCCCAGTGATATGCAGCCGACGTCAAATGATGCGGATCGGTAGTCAACCCGGTGCTTTCGCGGCTTAATTTGGTCGAGGGGTCCGCGCCGAGATCAAACAGGCGCATCCATATCGAGACCGCAATCACGATAATCAACCCGGCAATGAGGGCTGCCTGAAATAGTGGTCGTTGCTGTGACATACTCATTCCAAGAAAGGGATTCACTCACTTCTCGTCAAGCTGCAAACCCATACCCGGCAGGCGATGCTCAATAAAATGGCAGACAGTCGAATCCGAGGGAAACTCATCACGCAGTTTCTTTACCACCGGTTGCAACCTCCCAACATCCCCAAGTTTAGCCAGAATAGTTGCCTTGACCAAAAGCCCACTGCGATTGCCCGGATGCGCGCCAAGAAAACGGTTGATCATCATCAATGCAATCTCCGCCTCACCCTGAATGAATTTCTCTATCGCCAGTTCGCCAAGGGTCCTTTCATAGGCCCGGGCGGTTTTATTCGATGCCAGATGATTCACTCGCAAAATAAGTACCGACGTCCCCCGAATATGATAATCAGTGACACTTATCGCATTATTCAACATGGGGAAATCATCGATTGCGGCATTGAAACCGGCCCGATCCACCGCCAGATGTGTGATCGGAACTGCTTCGAAAATATCAATATCGTCTCTCTC
>CAZGLR010000048.1:0-13917 GCA_964526635.1 uncultured Ignavibacteriales bacterium
GGCGATAGACACTTTTACTCAAGGATGAAATTATTCCGCCTTTGGCCAGCAAAGCAATATCGGTTCCGTGCGACGATACAACCAGGGGCAAACGCAGCCGTGAGGCCACCCGAGCGGCAACCAGCCCCGGCGGTATCCACCAGTTAGCCCATATCAGATCCGGATTGACTTCAGTGCTGGTTTTCATTGCCTGCCGGTAAAAAGACCGGAGGAACCCCAGAAAGACCAATTTGGCCGCAGTCGATCCGGCCACCTGCTTGTGCATCTCACCGGTATAGACAATCGGGTGGCTTTTTGAAAAGGGATAGGGGAAGCGGACAATCTCGACGCCATCGATTGTATCATGGCGCAGCAAGCCGGGAGCATGGGGGCAGACAACCGTTATGGCGGCCCCGCGAGAAACCAGCCCCGATGACAAGCGGTGCAAATAGAGGGCGGTCAGATCGCCCTGGCGGCGGATATAATTGTGGGTGATGACAACGATATTCACGACGGTGTATCTTGATCTTGTGATGAGTCGTCCCGGCGGTTTCGTTTTTCAAGGCGCATCATTGTTTTGCGCATGGCTGAAATCTCCTCCTGCATACCGGCCAGCGACTCCGCCAGGAAACCCAGAATAAAAAGCGATGCTCCCAGCATCACCAGAAGAAGGACCAGATACAAAAGCGGCCGGAGACCGGTTTCGAGTACAAAGCGGAGATATATCGCCACCAGACCGACCAAGATACCCAGCCCGATTAATGATGTTCCCAGAAAACCAAAGAACATCAAGGGCTTCCGCAACAGACTCATCTGCGATTTGACCGCCAGCAGATCAAGCACTCCGATCGGGATGCGCCAGAAGCCGGCGAATTTCGAATTACCGCTATAGCGAGGATACAAGGGAATTTTTACTTCCGTGATGCGATATCCCTGTTGTGCCGCCAGCGCCACCAGATAACGATGCCAATCCCGGCGCAGAAAGACATTCTCGACCACGTCCCGGCGGAAAGCTTTGACCGAATTGAGATCATGGACCTGCAGGCCAAACAGGCGCCGTGAGAGAGCATTATATATATTGGACACGAATTGTTTGCTGTACTTACCCTGCTTCCACCCCGTCACGACATCGTAACCCTTATCGAATGGCGCAATCATCCGGGGAATATCTTCCGGCTTATACTGTAAATCGGCCGGATAGAAAACGAAAATTTCACCATTGGCCGCAGTAAACCCCGTCTGCAGAGCATCGGTCAACCCCTGATTGCGGCCATGGGTCTCAACCCGAAGAAAATCATATTTCCGCTCAAGTTCGGCCAGCAGTCGTCGGGTGCCATCGGTGGAACCATCGTCGACAATCACCACCTCGAAAGAAAATTCAGCGACCTTGCCCATCTCGTTGAATTGATGGCACAATTCGCCTATATTCCCCTCTTCGTTATATGCCGGCACAATAATCGATACCCGGCACTCAGTTGTCATTGGATGATTCGCCACGTTCTTCCCCGTGTTGGCCTTTATCTACTTTGTCGTCAAAATCATAATATCCTAAATTCAAGCGGCGCGCGAGTTCCAGGTGGAATTTCGCTTTTTCCCTCCAGGCCGCATCTCCTTCTGCCTCCGACAGGCCAATATACGCTCGATACAATAAATAGTGAAGATTAAAATCCGTCGGCGAAAACACCGTCGCTCGCTGTAAGGCATCGGCTGCCGGACGGAATTCGTCCTGACTCAAGGCGGCTACCCCCCGGAGAAAATTGCCGCTGTAGTTCTCAGGGTAAATCTGCTGAAAACGATCAAGGTAGATTCGCGCAGAATCGACGATACCACGGCGATAGAACCATTCGGCCCGCTCAAAACTACTTTGAAAATACCGATCGGCCACGGTGTTCTCAGTCAGCCCGGCGATTCTAAAGATAGAGACTTTCCGACAACTGATATAATATTGCGCTACCGGCTCGGCCCTGGCCATTAATTCCGGATACAAGTTCGAAACAATATCGGTATTCGATCGGTCAAGGGCCAGATGCGTAATAGGAAAACGGTGCAAAAAACCGCGATCGGCGGTGCCATAACCAAACGTATGCGTAATTGCGCCTAATTTATTCTCTACTGTCAGGGCGGGAGCATACGGCCCCGTCAGAACCGCCCCGGGGCTTAAAATCAACCCGAGGTCGCGTGAGGCATCGCGGGTGGTAAACAACGGCACCTGCGCCCAGGCCGCAAAATAGCGAATCTGAACCCCAATCGAGATGATTACCATGAGCGCAACGATCACCGTTCTCACTATTCCGGGAATTCGCAGAGCCATATCCTTGTATCGCCGCGACAGCATATGATGTCCGATGACAATGAGCAAGACCAGCGCCAGCACAAAAGGAAAATACATTGTAAAGTAAAAATCCACACCGGCCCATGTAAACAACGCTGCTGTCGCTTGATAGACAGTTATCAGGAGCACCAGAAACAGATTGCCGGCAAACCAGAGCGACCGATTGGATATTCTAATTGCATCTTTTTTGATATACAACCAGTGCAAGGAAAAAGCTGTCAGGCCGGCCAGTGGAAAGATCATGGTAGTCTGATACCGCACCGGCTGATAATTCCATATCATCTGGAAGACATAGGTTCCCGCCAGCCATGCTCCCAGAATTATTATCAGCACGTTCACGTCCTTACGGCGAACGGCCTTTTTCCGGCGATTGAACAAAACCCCGGCAATCAATACCAGGCCCGCCGCGGCACCAAGACTGATAACCGGTTGACGGAGAAAGAAATTGGACTGAATCCCGAAAGACACCACCCGCCAGATAAAGCGATCGATTGAAACAAAGGCCTGAAGACGGCCGTGTCCCGAAACGGACTGTTCTCCGATATAGGCACCCAGCGCGGCGGCATGGGGGCTATAGACTGTCACGTACCAGAGAATAGCTGTAAGGGCACACCCGATGACAAACGCTCCGACGTATTTTACTGCCCGTTTATCATGCAACCATTGCCACCAGACACCGTAACAGGCCAATGGTATCGCAAAAAATCCGACACCGATAAGTTTGCCATAGAGAATAGATGCCATCAGGCACAGTCCAAAGGCAAAATGGGCCAGGAGATTTCGTCGACCGTAAGCCATAACCACCAGCCCCAGCAAGAGGATGGAATTCATACCGTTTTCAAGAAACGGTCTACGGCCGTAGAAGATACTGATAAATCCTATCGTGCAGAAAAGCAGAGCCAGCAGCGCCAGCCCCGGACCTGTCGCTTTGCGCATATAGAGATAAAACAGAATCAGTGAAACCATTGCCAGGACAACAGCTGTCAGGTTGGTAGTCGCCATCCCCACCCCGGCCAGTTGAAAGACCATAATCGCCACAACCGAGATCAGGGAAAACTGATGAGATGGAAAACGGCGATCTTCGTACGGATTCCATGTATCCATAACGACTTCGTTGCGGGCATAAAGCGTGTAGGCCGGGGGATCGGTGTGAAGTCCCTGGGAAAAGGACAGCCGTTCGTCGGCCACCGCCTCGGGATCATCAATATCTACGATTTTATCGGGGGAATCGGCTTCGAGGAGATATATCCGGGCCGCCAGCGCCAGAAAAAGCAGGAAAACCAGCAGCCCAATTTCCAACGGCCCAGAAATATGTGATTTATCCCGGATTGATGACATACGGTCCCTCTGGCTGATCTGAATGCTATGGCGCAATCTATTGGTATTGTTCACCTTAGTCAAGGCCGAAGACATACCACCAGCTTCTCACGCCAATTCAGGATAAACTCGAGTCGCTTTACTTAAATTTATATCTGAGGTGCCGATAACACCATAAGTAGATAGGGAGCTTCGCCAACCTCATTAATAAAGTGACTATGGGACCGTCCTGTAGCCAGACGACGAACTTTTAGAACAGTGAAAGCCCGGTTCCGATGATTCCGGCTTCTAAGATACAATGCTAAATGCACCTGTTTCAACTCACGAATCCGCCACTTCATCGCCACCAATCTCGCAAGGGATTACTGATCAAAATCTGAACGCTATAATCGCCTTTTGCGATTCCGCTCCGGTGGCGCTGTGTCTTTCCGATGCCGAAGGCAAAATTATTCGCATCAACCAGCTCGGCGCGGATTTACTGGGATATTCTCAGCTGGAGTTGAAAAACCGGAAATTCGCTGATTTCATTATTGATGCCGATAAAGGGCGATATCGTGAACATTCCCGTCGGGTATTGCAATCTCGTATCTGTGAAAGTGTAATTACCTCCCTGATGTCATCGGATGGCGACATTATCCGTTACCATTTTGTCTCCGATTCAATCGGCAGCGATGGCGGCGCATGGCTTCTGCGCCACTGGATTACTCCCGATAGCGAAGCGAATGAGTTGATCAGGCGTCGTCAGGCCGAACGCGCTCTGCAGGAGGCCGAAGCGCGCTATCGCGATCTGCGGGAAAATGTCCCGGTCGGACTCTTCCGGAGTATTCCCGCCGGTTACTTCATTTTCCTCAATAATACGGCACTGGAAATTCTGGGGTTTACACGGCTCGAAGACGCACTACGAACTCCGCTGATTGAAATGTATGCCGACCCGGATAGCCGTCTTGATATCTTGCGGATCCTGGAAACTCAGGGCGAAGTCAAGTACTTCGAAACGCAATTCATTCGCCAGGACGGCGCACCGATTCGAATCTCGATAAGCGCCCGCGCCGTTCAGGATTTCGCCGGCAAGACTTTATACTACGATGGCTCGATTCAGGACGTGACCGCACGACATAATGCACAAAATGCCCTGAAGGAATCAGAGGGACAGTTGCGCACCATCTTTGAATCCGCCCACGATGCCATATTCATAAAAGACCAGCATCAACGCTATGTGCGCGCCAACCCGCGAATGGCGTATTTTACCGGCATACCCATCGAAGAAATTATCGGAAAAACCAATGAAGATTTGTTTGATCTCAAGTTGGCCAAAGAGATCAGAGAATCAGACGCCAGGGTGCTGTCCGGCCAGATGATTCGACATCAGATGGAGATCCCCTCGAAAGCTGCAGTCCGGTTGTTCGATATCATAAAAGTCCCGGTGTATAGCGCCGAAGGTCACATCATCGGGCTTTGCGGTATCGCGCGAGATATTACCGAAAACAAACGGCTGGAGGATCTGGCCGAACGCGCCAAACGGCTCGAGGCCGCCGGCCGTATCGCCGGACAGGTTGCCCATGATTTCAATAATCTACTGGGGCCATTGATCGCCTACCCGGAATTTATCGCCGAAGAACTGGATGAAACCAATCCGGCGCGGCCGCTTCTCGCCGATATCGAAAAGGCCGCGCATCAAATGGCCGAAATCAACCAGCAGCTTTTGACCCTCGGTCGCCGCGGTCACTACACTATGGAGCCGATCAACCTGAACAACATTATCGAGCAGGCAGTCTCCCAGCTGCATTCCGATAAGAGAGACATCAATCTCGATCTCAAGTTACAATCTGGTCTTCCCCCAATCAAGGGCGGCGGCGCCCAACTCCTCCGGGGTATCTCGAACCTGCTTATCAATGCTCTTGATGCCATTGGCCGCAATGGTTCAATTACTGTTTGCAGCGAAGCCGTCGTGCTCACCACTCCCACCGGCAACCTTATGGAAATTCCCCATGGTGAATTTGTTCGATTGTCGATAACAGATGACGGACCCGGAATCGAGCACTCCATCCTCAACAAGATATTTGAACCGTTTTTTACCACCAAGGCCACCGATAAAAAACGGGGGTCAGGCCTGGGATTGAGTATCGTCCATGCTGTCATTGCAGATCACAACGGATTTATCGACGTGCACGATGTCGAACCGCACGGTACCTGTTTTGAATTATATTTGCCAGTCATGCATGGCGAAACAGAAACAACTGACACGCCCGTATCCGTCGCCGGCGGATCTGAATCGGTCCTGGTAATCGACGATGATGCTTTTCAGCGGGAAGTCACCGAAAACCTCCTGACCCGCCTCGGCTATCAACCCACATCGGTTGCCAGCGGAGAAGAAGCCCTGGAATTACTTGACCATGATAAACCTGATTTATTGATTCTGGATATGGTCATGTCGCCCGGTATCGATGGTGTGGAAACTTACCGTCGAGCAATCAGGAAGCACCCCGATCTCAAAGCGATCATTGTTTCCGGGTATGCCGAATCGCAGCGCATGAAGAGCGCTGAACAACTCGGTCTCACCCGGTTTGTGCGCAAACCGCTGACGCTGCAATCATTGAATACCGCGATTCGCGCTGAACTCGATACACACTCAGAACAAAAGTCATAAAGTCGTGGAAAATCATTGCGTCAGAGATTTATAGACCGTACTATATATGAAAGAAAAACGGTGTTTCATTTAATTGGAATTTCTTCGGACATTTCGCTCCGATTAGCCCCGGTCTCAACAACGGCTGTGTGGGTCTGATTGAATGCAGCGACCACAAATTCCGGCTGGAAAGGAGTTTCGAGTGAGCCAGGTAAAAGAAGGCGATACTGTCAAGGTTCATTATACCGGTACGTTTGAAGATGGCACAGTTTTCGATTCGTCAAAAGGGCGCGAACCGCTGGATGTAAAAATCGGTGCCGGTCAGGTTATTCCCGGTTTTGAAAAGGGATTGATCGGTATGAACATGGGTGAGTCAAGAAAAATTACGCTCGAACCGGTAGACGCCTATGGTGATTACCGTGAGGAATTGACCGCCGATGTTCCCCGTTCGCAGTTTCCGGAAAATATTACCCCCGAAATCGGTCAGCAATTACAGGTCAAGCAGCCTGATGGTAATGTCGTCGATGTCGCCGTGACCCGCGTGGGCGACGAACTGGTTACTCTCGATGCCAATCATCCACTGGCCGGGAAAACGCTGAATTTTGACGTTGAAATCGTCGCAATCGGCTAAAGCCTCTTTCAGGGAGCCAGGTCACTGGCTCCCTTGAACTTATACTCTACCGCGCCAACCGATATTCCCCCCGCTTTTCTCCAGTGTTATGGAAAAATGCCGATACTATAATTGAAAGGACTATTGGGGCCAGTATTGTGTATAAGATCGAAACCACAGATTATGGTGTTCGGCTGACGTTTTCGGGAAGCATCTCGTCCGAAGAAATGGCCGCGTGGCTGGCCGAATCCAGGCAGTTCCTCAATACCATCGACGTACCGTTTTGTGTCTTCGTCGATATGCGGGAGTTTATCCCAATTGATGAGGGTGCCAGGGAATATATGATTACCGGACAAAAACTGTACCTGGAAAAAGGAATGAAACGTTCGGCAGTGATCTGGAATTCACCTGTCACGGCCTATCAATTCCGCGGCATTGCCCATGAAACAGGAATTTCCAAAAACGAACGATACATCGATGCCTCGGCCGATGTCAACTGGGAGGAAATTGCTCTTGACTGGCTGATAAAGGGTACCGATCCCATCGGTCACGTCAACATCCCGTTTTCGGCGAGGCATCAGTAACGCACAGGACCGTCCCGTCCTCACCTGCTCTCGTCACCGATGAGGCGTGTTTCCCACTGCCGTGTAGCCCGATATTGCAAGACATGCAACACCAGCAGCCCGCCCAGCAAAATCACGTTCACGATTATCATTATTTCCCGGGGCATGACATCGATCAACCCAAGCAGCGATCCAACCGCCCAGACACCGATTGAGATTATTGCCAGCAGATACACCGACTCTTCTTTACTCAGATATCCGTAAATCGCCCCCATAAACAGAGAAATATAATAGGCCAGGAACATCGGCACCAACAGGACGCTCGGCGCGGATTCCAGCCAGCCGACATGCATAATCCGGCCCAGCAGCCCGAATATCACCATAATGCCCAACAGCGGCAGCGGGAGATAGGTCACGAATGCCAGGAAACGAAATGCTCGCGGTTTTTTTGCCTCTGCCTGTTTTTCTTCCTCTGTCATGGTTCTTTCCACCTCAGGACAATCGATACGTTATGCGACCGTTCATGATCGTCGCGAGCACCCGGCCTTTGAGTTTCCGTCCGACGAATGGCGAGTTCTTTGACTTGGAATGGAAACAACCGGGAGTCACTGTCCACTCCATATCCGGATCGAAGATTGTCATATCCGCGACTTCGCCGGTCGCTACTTTATACGTCGGCAATTTGACGATTTTGGCCGGGGCGGTAGTCAAACGCTGAATCAATTCGGGCAGGGACAAATACCCCTTTTCGACCAGTTCAGTGATCGCCAATCCCAGACAGGTCTCCAGCCCGATCATCCCCGGCGGGGCAAAGTTGAATTCAACATCCTTTTCTTCGGCCGTATGCGGTGCATGATCGGTGGCAATGCAATCGATTGTGCCATCGACCAGCCCCTTTATGACCGCCAGACGGTCCTCCTCAGTGCGCAGCGGTGGATTGACTCGTAGATTTGTATCGAATTTCTCACCGATGATTTCATCGGTCAGGGCAAAATGATGCGGTGTCGCCTCGGCCGTAACCTTGACACCCTCCGCTTTCCCCCGGCGAATCGCTTCTACCGCCCCGGCCGTGGAGACATGCGCAATATGCAGATGACTGCCGGTCAAACCGGCCAGCTTGATATCGCGAATGACAGCGATCTCCTCGGCCACCGCCGGGCGGCCGCTCATACCCAGACGGGTTGACTGAAACGATTCGTTCATGACGCCGTCGCCGCCCAGGTAAATATCTTCGGCGTGCGAGATGACCGGAATATCGAACATGCGGGCATATTCCAACGCCCGGCGCATAACTTCTGGATTCTGAACATACTCGCCATCATCGGAGATAGCGACAACGCCGGCCTTAACCAGATCGCCGATTTCCGATAATTCGGTTCCCTCACGATTTTTGGTGACAGCGCCGATACAAAACACCCGACAATCGCTTTTTTCGGCCAGCAAAGTGACGAATTTCACTGTCTCCTGATTATCGATCGCCGGCGTGGTGTTGGGCATACAGCAGACACTGGTAAACCCGCCGGCTGCCGCGGCGCGGGCGCCGGTCTGAACTGTTTCCTTATCTTCCCGCCCCGGCTCCCGGAAATGTACATGCAAATCCACGAATCCGGGAGAAATCACAGCACCACCGGCATCGATAACACGATCTGCCGGCAATGCTGATGCTTTGTCACCGAGGCCGCCGCTGTCGGTAATCTCGGCAATGGTGCCATCCGCGATGCCCACATCGGCCATTTTAGTGAAACTGAAGCCGGGATCCAGCAGCCGGCCATTGCGTATGATAACATCAAAATCCATATCTCTACCTATTTACTCGACCGTCACGGGTTCTGTTTCGGGTTTATCGACTCCGGCCAGAAGATACAAAACTGCCATTCGAACCGCCTGACCATTGGTGACCTGATCAAGAATAACCGACGCGGGACCGTCGGCAACGTCATTGGTAATCTCGACACCGCGATTCATCGGACCGGGATGCATGATCGTGTAATTCTCATTCAGTCTTTTAAGCCGTTCGGAAGTAATGCCGAACAGATTTCTGTATTCTCGCTGCGATGGGAATAATCCGGCGCGCTGCCGTTCGAGTTGAATGCGAAGGATGTTGACCACATCGACGCCCTCGAGCGCCTCATCGAGATTGGTGTAGACCTCGATGCCGAAACGCTCGGCTTCATATGGCAAAAGCGTGCTCGGCCCGCAAATCGCAACTGATGCCCCCAAAGTCTTCAAACCCCAGATATTTGACCTGGCTACCCGCGAATGTTTGATATCGCCGACCAGCAATACCCGCAAACCATCGATTCTACCATATTTCTGCCGCATCGTAAAGATATCCAGCAGTGCCTGGGTCGGATGTTCATGCGTGCCATCACCGGCATTGATGATATTGGCCTCCATACACTGGGTAAGATAATAGGGCACCCCGACCGAGCCATGGCGCACCACAGCCATATCAATCTTCATGGCCTCGATATTGCGCACGGTGTCTTTGAGGGTTTCGCCCTTCTTGACCGATGACATGTCCTTGGAAAAGGTAATCGTGTCGGCCGACAACCGCTTTTCGGCCAGCTCAAATGAGATCTTGGTTCGTGTCGATGGTTCAAAAAAGAGATTCAGAACCGTTTTGCCCCGCAACGGTGGGACTTTCTTGATCGGGCGATCAAGTATCTCCCGAAAACTGACGGCAGTATCGAGAATGAGTTCCAGATCCTCTTTCGACCTGCCCTCCAGTTGCAAAAGGTGTCGCGATGATAGTCGCATATACAATTCCCCGCTCTACTAAAATCGGTTCGTCTATTCCGCGGCCGGATACAGGATGACCTCATCCCGGCCGTCACGTTCGGCGAAATGAACCCGGACATTGTCGTTGAATCTGGTCGGGATATTTTTCCCGACATAATCCGGTCGTATGGGTAACTGACGGTGTCCACGGTCCACCAAAACCGCCAGTTGTACTGTCCGGGGCCGCCCGAAATCAATGAGCTGCGATAAAGCAGCCCGGATCGTCCGGCCGGTAAAAAGAACATCATCGACCAGAATCAAGTTTTCCTCATTGATATCGAACATGATCTCGGTCGTCCGCACAATCGGTTGATCCGGATTAAAATCGACATCGTCGCGGTATAAGTTGATATCCATCAACCCGACCGACGGCCTGATCCCCTCGATCTCGTTGATCGCATCGGCCAGTCGATTGGCCAGATCAGCGCCACGACTCAGGATGCCGACAATCACCAGGGAGCCGGCGCCTCCGTTGTGCTCCAGAATTTCATGCGCGATACGCACGATCGCCCGCGATACCGCTTTCTCATCCAGGATTTGTTTCTGATTGGGATTCATCGCCCACCTCCGGGCAAAAAAATATCGGGACGCCCTGCGCTGCCCGATTGACTATATTCACTGAGTATGTTCTGCATGAGCTTCCTTTACGGCCTCGCCGGACCAGCTTAAAAGGTTTTCCCCAATAAAGGCGTCACAACCACAGAGTCAAGCATAAATTTGGCGATACCGAAAAAGAATTATCCCGCAGTAATCAGGCGCCGACCAGGCACTATTCTATACTGGAATTACCGTCGGCGGTTCAAGCAGTACTTTAGCCTGCATGGTCGAATAAAAATCCCGCGGTGATGCGAATATTTCATTCCCGTTTTCACCCAGCAGCATCACTCGATCAGCCAGAGATGCAACAATGTCGCTGTCATGCGTAATGATAACCACCCCGCGCCCATCCGTGCGAAGAGTATGTATCATTCGTATAAACGCCGAGATACCATCCGGGTCAAGTGCACACGTCGGCTCATCGAAGATGTAGATGGCGGCCGGAATGGCAATCGTGATGGCGAACGCCAGGCGCCGCGCTTCACCCCCGGACAGCGTATGCGGATCACGATGAGCAAACTCATCATGCGGCAATTCGACTTTTTCCATAACACGCATGATCTGCTCTTGCCGCCTGTCACCATTCACGGCGGCCAGCGACACGCCAATTTCTTCCCGGCAACTCTCCAGATAGAATTGCCGCTCCGGCTGTTGAAAACTCATAACTGCCCGTTCACGGGTATTTGATTTGATTATTTCACCCGAATCCGGTTTCTGCAATCCACACATCACCTGGGCCAGTGTCGATTTACCTGACCCGGAAGCGCCGACCACAGCCAGCACTTCTCCGCGATGAATCGTGCAGGAGACATCGGTCAGGATTTTCGGACTACCGCTGTAGCCAAAGGAAACCTGTCGGCATTCCAGTATCTTATCGCCCGGTGCAGCCCGATTGGGATTATATCCGGCCCGATAATCCGGAATCCCCACCCCAAGTTGCTGCATCAACCGGGTATCGGTAAACAGGTCTTTCGATGCGCCATCGTAACCTATTTTGCCATCCGACAAGGCAATCACCCGATCATACCCTCCGGCGATTTTCGCAAACTGCGTCACCCGGCAAATAATCGCAGCCGGTAACTGATGACGAATCACCTCAAGCGCCCGATCAAGTATTGCCCGGCCCGTTTTGTCCAGAAACGATGCCGGCTCATCCAGAAAGATTATCCCCTTCTCAACCGCCAGAAGTGCCGCCAGCGCCAACCGTTGCTTCTCCCCGCCGGACAGGCTCCAGACCAATTGTTCCCGGTATTTTTCTATCCCGAACTGCCGGAGTGTTCTCTCGACTATTTCCTGCATGGCGGCGCTGTCGCGACATTCGTTTTCCATTGTGAAGGCAACCTCACGATCAACTGTCGTCGCCACCAGACCATTGTCCGGATCCTGAAACAGAAACCCCACTGACTGGCTGCTTTCACCCATCGCTGCCGATGGCGTTATTTCTATTGTCCCGGATTGGGGTGGAATTATTCCGGCCAGTACATAACCAAGGGTGGTCTTGCCGGAGCCATTGCCGCCGATGATGGCTACGTTTTCACCATCGGCAATATCCAGCGAAATATCATTTAAGACCGGCGGGAGATCGTCGCGGTAGGCATAGGTCAGATGGGCAATGCGAATCATGGGATAATAAAACGGCCACTGTCAGTCAGCGGCCGTTTCCGCAATTGTATTCTTAATCGCCTTCATACCAGACGTCGAGGCGCTTGGTCGCACCAGCCTCATCAAGCCGACGTACCGGTGTCGTATGCGGAGCTTCGGTCACCAGCTCAAGGTTGTCATCGATTTCCCTGTCGATTTGGCGAAGGATATCAATAAAACGGTCCAGGGTTTCTTTCGATTCGGTTTCCGTGGGTTCAATCATGAGCGCTTCATGCACAATCAACGGGAAATAAATAGTCGGGGCATGCATGTTGAAATCAAGTAACCGTTTGGCAATATCCCCGGCTTTGGCACCACGCTTTTTTTGGCGATCCGCCGAGAGCACAAACTCATGCATACAAATTCGGTCGTAAGGCAGGTCAAAGAATGCTTTGAGATGCTCCATTAAATAATTGGCATTCAGGACAGCATTCTCCGACACCCGCCGTAATCCCCTGGCGCCGAGATGACGGATATAGGTATAGGCCCGGACGCTGTTGGCGAAGTTGCCATAGAAACTGTGCATCCGGCCGATCGACTCCGGCCGTTCATAATCAAGAAAATATCGGTCGCCCGTTTTGCTGACCACCGGTACCGGCAAAAACTGCATCAATTCCTCGGTCATCGCCAGCGCCCCGGCGCCGGGACCGCCGCCGCCGTGCGGCGTGGAAAATGTCTTGTGCAGGTTAAAATGCAAAACATCGTAACCCATCTCACCCGGTTTGGCATGACCCAGAAGGGCGTTGAGATTGGCGCCATCCATATACAGCAACCCACCGGCCTGATGGACGATATCGGCAATCTGCGCGATTTCAGATTCAAATAATCCCAGCGTACTCGGATTGGTGATCATGATGCCGGCGGTATCAGCATCAACCGCCGCAGCGATATCATCGGCTGATAAAATTCCGGCTGCGGTGGCCCGAACCTGCTTGACTTCGTATCCGGCCAGAATCACCGACGCCGGATTGGTGCCGTGCGCCGAGGCTGGAATCAGGATCGTTTTGCGAACATCGCCCCGTTTTTTAAGCGCAGCCCGCATCAAAAGCAAGCCCATCAATTCACATTGCGCCCCGGCCACCGGTTGCAGTGTTGCGCCGGCAAAACCGGTGATCTCGGCCAGCATGGCCGCCAGATCATACATCACCTGCAGCGCGCCCTGGGAATACTCATCGCCGGCCAGGGGATGTAATCCGGCAAACCCCGGCAATGAAGCCAGGTAATCATTGACTTTGGGATTGTACTTCATCGTGCACGATCCCAGCGGGTAGAAGCCCTTGTCAATATGATGATTCCGGATCGATAATTCGACATAATGCCGCACCAGTTCCGGTTCGGATAACTCCGGCAGTTCCGGCGGCGCCGTACGATGGAATCTCTCGGGGAAATAAGCGTCGATCTCATCATCGGACCGTCCGGCATCAGGCAATGAAAACCGCCTGGACCGGTGGCTGGACACCCGGCCGCTGTT
>CAZGLR010000048.1:13927-23148 GCA_964526635.1 uncultured Ignavibacteriales bacterium
ATGGTATACCAAATACGAATCAGTCATAGCAGCCTTGTCACTTTACGGTTTCTGTTTGTTCTCGATTCCATCAAGCCGACGCGAGGCATAGTCGGTATGGCGACTATCGGGATGTTCCTGCAGGAAATTGCGATACAAAAACAAAGCACTGCCGATATCGCCTTTCATTTCCATCGAATAGGCGATCGAGAGTTTACTGCGCTGCCGCAAATCATCGTCGGTAGTATTGTCCAGAACTGATCGATATGCTGCAATGGCGGCATCATACTGGCGATCCCGCTGCCGGGCTTTGGCAATGCCATAGAGGGCGTCATCAGCCAGATCAGATTCGGGATACGTATCGCCGAAGCGAGAAAAAATCTCCTCGGCCGCAGCATATTGCTTGGCCCGTGTTTTCATCTCACCCAGATCATACAAGGCGCTGTCAGCATAGCCCAGCTTATTGGCCGGATCATCTTGAAGGATCTTCCTGAAGTATTTTTCGGCCACCGGATAGTCCCTGCGTCCGACATACTTCCCTGCAATTGCATACCAGATTGACGGCGATGGCGCGCTGTCGGCTTCAGCCAGGTAAGAAACGAGAGTGTTCTTACCCTCCAGATAATCGCTCATCAGGGATACGAACTGATCCGGCGGCGCATAACCATAGATACGGTCGATTTCTTTCCCCAGTGAATCGGCCAGCACAATCGTGGGAAAACCTCCGACACCATATTTATGGCGCGTCAGGGTATCGACCTCGGCATTGACCTTCACACACACCAACTGCTCGGTGAAAGCGGCCACACTGTCGTTCATATAGGTGATAGTATCCAGTTTTTTGCAGTACCCGCACCAGTCGGCATAGAACGAAATCAGCATATGGCGATTCTGTCTGGCGGCCAGCTCCAGCGCTTCATCGTAGTCGGCGACAAACGAAACCTCCGCCGCCGAAATCATGGCCGACAGCAGCGCCAGCGGAACCAGTATATATAAGTATTTCTTTCGCATCAGGATTCAACAATATCCACAAGTTTAGCCTGTTCCCATTCATCATCACCGATCACTACTCGACCTTCCTGATCGGCATCAACGATAAAATCAAGCGGAACCATGAGCGTATACGCTCCCCCTACCGGCCGAAATGATGACACCCCCATCTGACCGGTAACACCAAAGTACCCGGCCTGATCGTGAATCACCGCCGGGATGTCTTTTTCCCGTAATGCTTCCAGCAGCATGTTGGCATATTGTTGTGAAGTCAGCCGAGCCAGCGCTACCCATTCCATGTATTTTTTATCCTGATTCGTCGGTTTCATGACCGTACTCCTTTGAAACAGGGTGATAGTCTATCCGACATACCTCGGATTACGGGTTTCATTCAATATCCGAGCCTTCATCCTCCGATAATTCATCGCTGCCCAGAAACATGCCAACCAGCTCCCGCGCTTCCTTTTCGTATTCCGCCGGCACCATAATTTTAAAGGCCCGGACCTTGCCCGACTCCAGTGACCGCAACGTCAAACCAGCCGTGCCGAAAAAACCGGCCTGCAAATCAAGTACCGCCGGGATATCGTTTGACCTGAGACCATTGACAGCAAACTCAGCCAGAGTTCGATTCGTCTCTTCAGCGACCGCCACCCAGTTCTGGCGGATGTTGGCGTCTTCGTCCGAATTATTTTCAGTAGTCATTGGTCAATCTCATACTGTCGCTTCACTGGTTTTCGCCGTGCCGGTAATCTCGCTGAGGCATTCGACATATTTTTCACAATCGGCAATTGACACCATCTCCGTCGCCGCCACCAGCATACGGTTTTTCCACGACGGGAAAAACGCCGACAAGTCAATACCGGCCGCAATACCCTTTTTATGCATACGGTCTATTATCTCACGAGCCGGAACCGGCGTTTCGACGACAAATTCCTTAAAAAACGGTGCCGGTTGCATCACCGAATAGCCATCGAGGGTCCCGATTTGCCGGGCCAGTTGATGTGCCCGTTCGGTCGCCAAACGAGCCACTTTCGGCAGGCCATGCTTGCCCATCAAGGACAGGTAGATAGTCGCGGCTGTCGCGCACAGCGCCTGATTAGTGCAGATATTCGACGTCGCCTTATCGCGGCGAATATGCTGTTCGCGTGTCTGCAGGGTTAACACAAAGCCCGGTTTGCCGTCAACATCCACGGTGCGTGCCGCCAGACGGCCCGGTATCTTGCGAATAAACTCTTTGCGGCAGGCAAACAATCCCAGCAGCGGCCCCCCGAAATTCATTGGAATACCCAGCGACTGGCCCTCACCCACGGCAATATCGGCATTGGAATCAGCCGGTGTCGTAAGTATCGCCAGCGATATCGGGTCAAAGGTTTGGAGGAACAATCCCCTGACCTCATGGATAGCACGTTCGACTTCCTCGAGTTCTTCGAGATAACCGAAGAAGTTGGGTTGAGCCATAATGACACAGGCAGTATCCCCGGTGCAGGCGGAAGTTATTGCACCGATATCGCTGAGGCAGTCGGATGCCGGCACTGTCACGATTTCAAATTCGCGGCCCGAGAACGTTGTCTTCAGCACGTCACGATACAGCGGATTGACTGTCTCGGAAATGACGATCTTATTCCGCCCTGTCGCATTGATAGCCAGCATAGCCGCCTCGGTCATTGCCGAAGCGCCATCGTACAGCGACGCATTAGCCACGTCCATGCCGGTCAGCCGACAGATATGGGTCTGGAATTCATAGATCATCTGCAGGGTACCCTGCGCGACTTCAGCCTGATACG
This sequence comes from uncultured Ignavibacteriales bacterium, assembly GCA_964526635.1. Lineage (GTDB taxonomy): Bacteria > Zixibacteria > MSB-5A5 > GN15 > JAAZOE01 > CAZGLR01. Next base: position 16,681 of record CAZGLR010000048.1, read on the forward strand.
GCGTATAGGCTGTTGCAAACTCCGGTCGCAGCGTCAGCGCCCAGACTACCGGAGGCACAAAATGATTGTAAATGCCGCCACCCAGAAAACTCAGATCGCCGGGAACATTTTTCTCGGATAATTCCCTCAGATGCCGGATCAACTCCGGTTCACTCAATGCCGGCGGCAAATCCAGCGGATCATGGACACGCAGCGCTTCGGGTATAGTGGCAAACAGGTCTTCAATCGAATCGACGCCAATCGCCTGGAGCATCTTGCGCTGATCGGCATCGCTATTGGGTATATATGGCATAGATGACTCTTAGTCCTCAATCAATTCCTTATATTGATCCGCGCCCAGCAGGCTGTCGGCCGCACTCGGATCGGCCAGCGTAATTTTGATCATCCAGCCATCCCCATAGGGATCACGGTTAATGACGCCGGCATCTTCCTCAATGGCGCTGTTGACTTCAGTGACGGTGCCGTCAATGGGTGCGTAGAGTTCTGAAACGGCCTTGACCGCCTCGATGGTACCGAAGGCGTCGGAAGCCTTGATTTCGGCTCCCTTTTCAGGTAATTCAACAAAAACGATGTCGCCAAGTTCCCCCTGGGCATAGTCGGTGATACCGATTTCGGCTTCACTGCCGTTGAGCCGAAGCCATTCATGCTCTTTCGTATATTTCAGATCTTTCGGAATGTTCACAGATCCTCCCGGATTATTCCTTGTCAACCCCTGCTGCCTCAGCCTCCAGCGGAGGTAACCCGGCTTCTTCCCGCAATTTCGTTTCAATAAATGAGGTATCGAAATTGCCGGCGACGAAATCGGGATGAGCCAGCACCAATTTATGAAAATCGATTGTTGTCGGTATGCCCTCGACAATAAATTCCTCGAGTGCGGTCAGAGTTTTTCTGATTGCCTGGTCGCGATCCCGGCCGCGCACGATCAACTTACCGATCATAGAGTCATAATACGGCGGAATCTGATATTGCGAATAGGCATGGGTATCGACGCGTACGCCATGACCACCCGGTTGATGGAACGTCTCGATACGGCCCGGTGCCGGGCGGAAACCCTGTTTGGGGTCCTCGGCATTAATGCGGCATTCGATGACATGCCCACGGAAGGTGACATCTTCCTGCCTGATGGTCAATGGTTCGCCGGCGGCGATCTTGATCTGCTCGACGACGATATCGATGCCGGTCAATTCCTCGGTGACCGGGTGCTCGACCTGGACCCGGGTATTCATTTCCATGAAATAGAAATAACCAGCGTTATCAACCAGAAATTCAATTGTCCCGGCGCCCCGGTATCCGATCGCCGCCGAACCCTTAATCGCCGCCTCGCCCATGCGCAGACGCAGATCCGGGGTAACAACCGGTGATGGCGACTCTTCGAGCAGTTTTTGATGACGGCGCTGGATACTGCAGTCACGCTCGCCCAGATGAATCACATGGCCGTGAGTATCTCCAAGCACCTGTATTTCGACATGATGCGGTTGCACGATGACCTTTTCCACGTACAGCGAATCATCGCCAAAAGCCGCCTTGGATTCGGCCCGGGCCATATTGTAGGCGGTTTCAAGCTCTTCCGGACGTTTGGCGATACGCATACCGCGACCACCGCCTCCGGCTGATGCCTTTATCAGTACCGGATAGCCAACATCTTTGGCGATCCGGGCGACTTCATCCAGATCGCTGACCAGACCAGCGCTGCCGGGCACCGTCGGCACCCCGGCCGCCTGCATCAGTTCTTTGGCTTTGGCCTTGGCGCCCATCTGACGGATCATCTGGCCGGTCGGACCAATAAAAGTGATTTCGCATTCCTCGCAGATTTCAGCGAATTCAGCATTTTCAGCCAGAAAACCATATCCGGGGTGAATGGCTTCGGCGCCGGTTACTTCCGCCGCTGCGATGATTCGTTTGGGATCAAGATACGATAAACTCGCCTGAGGCGGGCCGATACAGACATCCTCGTCGGCAAAACGCACATGCAGACTGTCGCGATCGGCTTCACTGTACACCGCCACGGTCTTTACACCGAGCTGCCGGCATGCGCGTATGACACGCAAGGCTATTTCGCCGCGATTGGCAATCAGTACTTTTGAAAACACCGGATTCCTTTCTTCATAAGCTGTTAAACATAAACAAATACAGCATACAAGACAACAGGCAAAAAACAATTTTTTGCCATGCCCAGGGAAGAAAGGATTTATCCGGTGATATGAAAATGGCGCCATATCACGGCGCCATTGGCTTACTGCAGAAATCGTTCGTTTTCGGGACGGCTGTTTTCCGATTCGTGAGCCGACCAGCGATCCGCCGCGCCGACAATCCCTTTGATTCGCATATCGAAATCGTCGCGGTTGGTGGCGTTTTCCATCGCCTCTTCGATACTGATCTTGCCCTGTTTATACAGCGCCATGATCGATTGATCGAATGACTGCATGCCATACTGCGCACCCGATTCGATGAGGTCGGGAATATTGCCGAATTTGTCCTGGGTGATAATACAATCGCGAACAGCCGCGGTATTTATCATAACTTCGAGCGCCGGGACCATGCCGGGCATATCATGACGGGTGAGAAGCCGCTGACAGACAATCGCCTTGAGCGTGCCGGCCAGAAGCAGACGGATCTGCTGGTGCTGATGCGGCGGGAAAAAAGATATAATACGGCTGATAGTCTCCATCGTATTGAGCGTATGCAGGGTCGTTAACACCAGATGACCGGTATCAGCAGCAGTCAGGGCAATTGACATGGTCTCGAGATCGCGCACCTCGCCAATGAGAATGACATCGGGATCCTGACGAAAGGCATGGCGCAGGGCGGTCGCGAAACTTTCAGTGTCGGATCCTACCTCACGCTGAGCAATGATCGATTTTTTATCCCGGAAGATATATTCGATCGGATCCTCGATTGTCATGATATTCTGGGCATAATTTTTATTCATCTGCTCGATCATGGCGGCCAGAGTCGTCGACTTGCCCGAACCGGTGGTTCCGGTAATAATAATCAGCCCGCGCCGTTCTTCGGCGATCTTCTGGATTGTTTCCGGAAGATGCAGCTCCTCGAAACTCGGGATACTGGTGTTGACGGCACGAATCGCAATACCACTGGTACCGCGCTGGCGGAAGAGGTTGATTCGAAAACGGCCCAGCTTGGCTACCGATAGGGCCAGGTCCATTTCGTTGCGCTTGATGAATTTTTTATGCTGTTCTTCGTTGAGGATTTGAGACACGACTGTCTGCATAGTGTCGACAGTCATCGGTTCGGTTTCAATCTGTTCCAGATTGCCATTGACCCGGATATAGGGTCGAATACCGACGCGAAGGTGAAGATCCGAAGATTTACGTTTGAGCATTTCGGTCAACATCTGTTTCAGATTCATCGAACCCTCCTTCGCTCAGCGAAGCGGTTATTAACCGGAGGGATCGATAAAAAACAGGGGCTGACCGAACTCCACCGGCTGCGAATTTTCAATGCATACTTTGGCAATGCGACCGGCAACATCCGCTTCGATCTCGTTCATCAGCTTCATCGCCTCGACGATGCAGACGACCTGACCCTTTTCAATGTTTTGACCGACCTGAACGTAGGGTTTGGCATCGGGTGCCGGAGCCGCATAAAACGTGCCAACCATCGGGGCCTTGATGGCAACATATCTGTCCTCATCAGAGGCCGCCGCAGTCGCCACTGGAGCCGGAGGTGCTTCAGTCGCCGCCGGTGCCGTGGCCGCCCTCGACGGAGCCGCCACCTGATGATACGCCTGTCCGGATCCATTGCCGGATTCGGCGCCGGTCAACCGACGGGTAATTCTGACCTTCTGTCCCCAGTGCGAAACTTCAAGCACGTCTATATCAGATTCTTCGACCAGTTTAATCAATTTCTTTATTGTCTTCTCATTCATAATCGACTCCGGTCTTTCGGATTATACCGAATAACATAGGGTGAATCCGGCTATAATTCCAGCAATTTTTTCGTCGCCTTATTCAATACAACCGCTCCCTGCGGCCTGACAACAACGTCATCCTCAATCCTGACACCACCCCAGCCGGGTAGGTATATCCCCGGCTCAATCGTTATAACCATATTGGAATCAAGAGTTTGCTCGCCGAGAGGTGAAACCCGGGGCCCGGCGTGCACTTCAAGCCCGATACCGTGACCGGTACCATGACCGAAATAATCACCATACCCCGCCCTCTTAATAATATTACGTGAGGCAGCATCGACTTCCTTGCCCGTCACGCCTTTTTTTACTTTCCGGATCCCGGCCCGCTGCGCTCGAAGCACAATATTATAGATTTTTTTCTGCTTGGCGGTCGCCTTGCCAAGGACAACCGTCCGGGTAATATCCGAACAATAGCCGTCGTAAAACGCCCCGAAATCAAAGGTGATTAAATCACCTTTCTCCAGCTTTTTCTCCGAGGCTACCCCATGCGGCAGCGCCGACCGCCAGCCGGATGCCACAATTGTCGAAAACGCCTCCTTCGACGCCCCCAGCATTTTCATCTGATATTCCAGCTCGGCCGCGACCTCTTTCTCGGCAATCCCCGGCTTTAAAATTCCCAGTATCCGCTCAAAGGCTTCATCGCTAATCGCACAGGCTTTTTTAATCGCATTAATTTCCGAGGCGTCCTTGATCAGACCCATGTTTTCGAGAACATCAGTCGTATCGATAAGCAGTGCCTGCGGCATGGCATCCTGGAATTTCTTGCGCTGGGTGACGGTCAGGCGGGCCGCTTCGACCATCACGCGAACGTTTTTGGCCTGCATTTCTTTAAGCTCGGCAACCGACTTGAAATAATCCTTTGTCTGCACAAACGTCGCGCCAGTCACCTCTGATTTGACCTGTTCGGAATAGCGGGAGTCGGTGATAAAATACGCCTTCCCTGGTGTCACAACCACGACTGCCGTCGAACCGGAAAAACCGGTCAGATACCGCACCCCGCTGTGATGCGCCGAGTCCGAATCGAGAATCGCCACAATCGCAGCATCGAAATTTTCTGCTTTCAAATATTTTCGAAAGGCATCAAGGTGTTTTTTCATTGCTGGTGTCCTTTATTCCGCGCATTTGGCGAACAGTCTGCAACTTTTCCGCGATACGATTGGAATAGCCCGATTCGAGAAGACGGTTATACACTTCTTCCGCCAGTTGATAATACCCCTGATCCCGGTAAATATCGGCGACAGTCTCGGTTACAAAGGCCGGTTCACGCAACCGTGGCTTGATCTTCCGTTCCGTCTTCTCTTCCCCGCGTCGCAGGGTCAAAGTATGCGTCTTTTCGGTGTGCTCGCGCGGCCAGGGCGATGAGACACACTCGCAATACGGATCAAGTTCCATCACCCGTCGATAATATGCCGCCGCCGCGGCTTCTTCGCCCTTTTGAAAATACAAATCACCTATGTATTTCAGCGCCACAAGATGCAATGGATCACGCCGCAACACTTCCTTGAACTGCTCCAGCGCATCATCGAATTGACCGGCGTGATAATAGGCCCGGGCCAGAACTATACGACCCGAAACCATATGCGGCTGACTTTCGAGCATACGCCGGCAGTACTCAACCGTCCTGGCGTATTTCTTTTCCTCAAAATAACGCCATGCGACAGCCGGCCAGAAACCGCTGTCGGCCAGTGTTGCTTCAGTATTCATTGTATCGTCGACTTTGTCCATGTTGATCTCGCAGAATAGTACCGGCCAAAAACTAAGTCAAGTCAATTCACCCGAAGTCTTCCCGATCAAAACTGGGGCTGCTTTGTAGATAATTGCTGTTTCAGCGGGAACCGCGCCTTGATTTCTGCATTTGTATATATAATTATACGGTTCGACGCAGTTTTCATCGACAAGGAGTACGTAATGGCCAAACCGACAATCGCTTTCCGCGAACCCAAAAACATGGAACTCAAACCGGGCACGTACTTCTGGTGCGCCTGCGGCCGCTCCAAAACACAGCCAATGTGCGATGGCTCCCATTCCGGGACCGACTTTCAGCCGCTCTGCTTCGAAATCACCGAAGCCAAACCGGTCTGGCTGTGCCAGTGCAAACATACCAAAAATCCGCCATATTGCGATGGCTCCCACAAGGATTGCGGCGAATAAAGCCAAAAGAACTTGAACCGCCTTTATCTTCGCCGTATGTTATATCAAAGACAATCTGACTCGAAGATACGGAGACAACCATGGATATTATCGAATTCGCCATGAACATGGAAAAAGATGGTCTCGCCTTTTACTCCGCGCAGGCCAAGGCCGCCTCGGACCCGGAGCTCAAGAAAATTTTCCAGACACTGGCCGAGGAAGAAAAGGCACATTACGCTATTTTCAAACGGCTCAAAGACGATCCCTCGCACCTGCCGGAACCCGATATGCTGACTGGTTCAACCACGCTGGCCGAAGTCAAAAACATCTTCAAAGACATGGCCAAACAAACTGATCATGCTCCCTTTGGCGATGATGTCGTCTCGGCCTGGACCGAAGCACTGCGAATC
>CAZGLR010000049.1:0-23048 GCA_964526635.1 uncultured Ignavibacteriales bacterium
CAACAAATAGATAAACCCACGACTCCGCAGCAAAGCTGCTCCGTAGTGGGCGACATTTAAGACAGGTTTTACGCGAACACCTTCGATGCCCAGAAAATCACAGCAGCAAGACCACCGATGAACCATAATATCAACGATGCCATATGATACCAGTATCCGGTATCATCGCTATACAAACGCCAGGCTCGAAACGGCGTAATGGCTGCTTTCATCGTCTGTTCAACTTCCCAGTTCCGCCGATTGCCCGACATAATAAACAGAACAAATGCCGCCAGCCAGCATAGTATTTGAATTGCCAATAAGATTTGCATGTTTGCACCCTGCCTTCGCGAGTCCAGTATCCCATAAATGTATAGTTTTATGTATTCAGAATCAATAGCTAAGGTATTCCCGGCAGAACACCAACTAACCAGTTAATTATTTTTGCATCGAGCTGGTTGTTGAGAGTAAAAACCCGCCTGTCATATATAAAACAGTCGTTGAAGGAGGCCGGTTACGGTGACAAAAATCGGCCGATTTGCGGGTGGCCCTGCCCGATCAGATCAATTGCTGTCTCCATGCTGTCTTTCGCAAAAATCATGACTACAACTCACCGGATTATCTTGACTTTTTTATCCTATATTCTATACTCCGACTTAGAGAAAAAAATCACAAATTCATTTGGGGCAAAGGAGTCACCTACTGCTATGCGCCCATCCGGTGGGCATTTCCGGGGAATATCCGGGCAAAAACCATCACCCACAATGATATATTACGCAGGTATCTATGACCGAAAAGACGATATACATCCATGAAGTCGGCCCGCGCGACGGCCTCCAGGTCGAAAAGACGATCGTACCCCTCGAAGACAAAATCCGCTGGATCGACGGTATCATCGAAAGCGGTATCGATATCATCCAACTGGGATCATTCGTTAATCCCAGGTATGTTCCGCAGATGGCCGATACCGATCAGCTTTTTGCTCATTATGCAAAGTCCGGCAATAAACCGGATCATGTCATCCTTTCGGGGCTGGTACTCAATGAAAAGGGGCTTGAGCGCGGAATGGAATGCGGTGTTGAGATGTTCTGCATGGGTGTTTCGGCCTCCGAAACCCACAGCCAGAAAAATACCAAGATGACCACTGGCGAGGCGCAGCAGCGAATTATCGCAATGGCTAAAACCGCCATGGAGGCCGGTAAGCGCGTTCAGGCCTCGGTGCAGTCGGCGTTCGGCTGCGGCTTCGAGGGATCTATCGCCAAAGACCGGGTCCTGGGGATTATCAAGGAATATCTCGATGCCGGCGTTCGCACGATAAGCCTGGCCGATACCGCCGGTCACGCCCAGCCGGAACAGGTCGAGGATCTCTTCACTGCTATTGGTGACCTGGATTCCCATGTCGATCTGGCCTGCCATTTCCATAATACCTATGGTCTCGGGCTGGCCAACTGCTATGCCGCTCTAAAATCCGGTGTGAAATACTTCGAATCGGCCTATGGGGGTCTTGGTGGTTGTCCCTTCACCAAACTTCCGGCCGGAAATGTCAGTACCGAAGATCTGGTCCATTCTTTGCAGCGGATGGGCTATCGCAAAGATATCAGTCTGGATGCTCTCTTGACAACCGCCCGGCAGATCGCTGAATTCTTCGATCGTGAGTTGCCCGGCTTTGTTATGAAATCCGGGTCAATCGTTGATTTCAATGTAGGATGATGGTGATCTATGAAACTGCTTGAAAACATCCGTGTGCTTGACATGACCAATGTCCTGTCGGGGCCGTTTTGCACTTTGCACCTGGCCCTGCTGGGCGCCGAGGTGGTCAAAATTGAGGTACCCGGCAGCGGTGATCTGGCCCGGCGGCTGGGCAATGTTCCCGCCCTTAACCAGAAGATGATGGGCACCAGCTTTCTGGCCCAGAACTCCAATAAAAAGTCGATCACCCTTAACCTCAAAGCTGACGAGGGCAAAGAGATTTTCAGCAAGTTGTTGAAAACGGCCGACGTTGTCGTCGAGAATTTCCGCCCTGGTGTCATGGACCGTCTTGGCTTCTCCTGGGATGAGATGTCGAAAATCAATCCCAAACTGGTCTATTGTGCGATATCCGGTTTCGGCCAGTCCGGTCCGGACGCCAAAAAGCCCGCCTATGACCAGATTATCCAGGGTCTTTCGGGCGAGATGGATGTCAATGGCGACCAGCGGTTGCATCCGCTGCGCGCCGGTTTCCCGGTCTGTGATACGGTTGGAGGCCTCAATGCCGCCTTTGCGGTCATGGCGGCGCTTTACTATCGCGAACATACCGGCGAGGGCCAGATGATCGATGTCGCTTTGCTCGATTCGATAATGCCGCTCATGGGCTGGGTGGCGGCCAATCTCCTGATCGGCGGAAAACCGCCGGTGCCGATGGGCAACGACAATTTCACCGCGGCGCCATCGGGAGCATTTAAGACGCAGGATGGTTATATCAATATCGCCGCCAATCAGCAAAAACAGTGGGAAGATCTCACCGACGTGGTCGGTCTGCCCGAACTCAAAACCGACCCGCGTTTCCAGGAGCGCGATACCCGCAAAGCCAATCGCTATGAACTGACGCCGATTCTCGAAGAGAAACTCCAGGAAAAGCCGACATCCCACTGGGTTGATGCATTCAACGCCAAAGGTATTCCGGCCGGCGCGATTCTCACGCTGGAAGAAGCCCTGACCAGCGCCCAGGTAAAACACCGCGAGACAATTTCCAAAATCAACGTCGATGATGTCGGCGAAATCCCGGTGTTCAATCTTTCGGCCAGGTTTTCCAAAACGCCCGGAGTGGTCGATGCCCCGCCGCCGAAACTCTCGGCTCATACCGATGAAGTCCTTACCGGGCTGGGGTATTCGACTGATGAGCTCAAGTCGTTGCGGGAGAAGGAAATTATTTAATACACCGCTGCACTATCCGTTTAAGGAGTGTTTCACATGGCAATGACATATGTCCAAAAGGTCCTGGCCAAAGCCTGCGGCAAAGACACTGTCGCGGTGGGTGATGTCGTCGAACCAAACGTATCGCTGGCGATGTCTCACGAAAACGGCGCACTGGTCATGACGCAGTTTCTTGAAATATATAAAGGCACCGGCCTCGAACCCAAAGTATGGGATCCCGATAAAATAGCGATTATTTTCGATCACCGCGTTCCGGCCGAAAGCTCCAAAACCGCAACCAATCAAAAACGGGTCCGGGATTTCGTCGGTATGCAGAATATCAGCAAGTTCCATGATATTCGCGGGGATGAAGGCGGTATATGCCATCAGATATTACCCGAATACGGTTACATCAAGCCGGGCGGTGTGGTTGTCGGCACCGACAGTCACACTACCAGCCATGGCGCCCTGGGCGCGATGGCTTTCGGTATCGGCGCCACCGAGATGGCAGCGGTATGGGCACTCGGTAAAGTGCTGAACGTCGAAGTTCCCGGCACGATAAAGGTCCAGGTCACTGGCAAGTTCGCCGACTATGTCGGTGCCAAGGATCTTATTCTGCATTTAATCGGCAAAATATCAGCCGAGGGTGCCAACTTCAAAGTGCTGGAATTTCACGGCCCGGCAATTGACTCTCTGCCGACTTCAGGACGGCTGACCGTCTGCAATATGTCAGTCGAGGCCGGTGCCACGGCCGGGATTGTTCCGCCGGACAGCGAAACTGAGCGCTATCTCAAAGAAGTTGCCGGCGTGAAAGAGACAAACACAACATTCGGTCCCGACCCCGATGCCGATTACGATCAGGTTGTTGAAATCGACGCCTCCACACTGGCGCCGCAAATTGCCTGCCCGCATACGGTCGACAATATCAGTCCGATCGATGGTGTCGCCGGGACGAAAATCGACCAGATTGTCATCGGTTCCTGTACCAACGGTCGCCTCGAGGATCTCGCCGCTGCGGCCTCGATTCTCAAAGGCAAAAAGGTCCATCGCATGACCCGTATGCTGGTGTTCCCGGCCTCATGGCGCATTTACCGTGAGGCCCTTAATTGTGGCTATCTGGCGACCCTGGCCGATGCCGGCGCGGTGGTCTGCAATCCCGGTTGCGGGCCCTGTCTCGGCGTGCATCAGGGTGCGTTGGGCGATGGTGAAGTCGCTCTGGCGACGACCAACCGCAACTTCAAAGGCCGCATGGGCAATCCCAAGGGGTCTGTCTATCTCTGCTCACCGGAAGTCGCCGCCGCCAGCGCGATTACCGGCGTCATAACCGATCCCAGGAATGGAGGGTGAAATCATGGCTCAGGTTGTATATAAAGTCGACAATGATGTCTCCACCGATATTATCTATCCGGGGCGGTTTATGGCCACGGTGCTGCCGACCGAAACGCCGCAGTTTGCCTTTGCCGACGATGAAGAATTCAATACCACATTGAAAAATACTGCTATTCCTCAGGACAGCATCATTGTCGCCGGAAAAAACTTTGGCTGCGGATCATCACGCGAACAGGCGGCCTCATGTCTCAAGGGCTGGGAACTGACGATCGTCGCCAAACATATCGCCCGCATTTTCCTGCAAAACGGCATCAATCTTGGTTTGCAGATGATCATCTGCCCGAATATCGAGGCTGAGCTTGGTGATGAACTCGAATTGAAGGGTGATATGCTTGTCAATAAAACCAGCGGCAAGGAGTTCAAGACCATCCCGCTGCCGCCGGCCCGTCAGGCAATCATCGATGCCGGTGGCTTGATACCATTTACCCGCGCGCGCTTGATGAAAGCAGAATAAAGGGTATCATGTAATAAAGGGGAGAGACATACCCATTTCGGGTATAAGCCATACACGCCCGCTGCGATTAGAGATCACAGCGGGCGTTTTGTTTTGACGATTCTATAACGTTGCTATACGTCCTGACTGTGTTCCTCTGCTGCCGCATCAGCTTGCAAAAACGACTTTTCCTTACTCTTATAAACAGTTGACACTGTGGTCATTGTAAACGGCAGCGTCGCATAGGTAAAACCGGCAAAGATGCCGATATGTACCGGCATGATCAGGGCAAAGAGCGTCGAAACGAAGGCCGTGGCAGCCAGTACCGTCCACGAGGCAATCTCGGACCGGGTCCGCAGCCGCTCCAGTGCATCCAATGGTATCTCCAGCGACACTTTCAATGCCCGCCAGTATAACAAGATCATCGTCGCCGCCAGCGCCGTAAACCCGATACCGTAAATCACAAACAACAAGGCGAGTTCCTCGCCGCTGCGCAGCGTGAATTCCGCGACGATCCAGCCACCGGTAATCCAGGCGAACAGAGCATTGAACACCATCCGCAACGGATAAATATACACCAGCAGGATAAACACCATGACCAGGCTGATCAAAACAGTAGGGCCGTCCTCGAAGCCATACGCACGGCTCCATTTGCGATGCCCTGCCCAGAAGGTCAAAATCGAGGCAAAACTGGCCGCAAAGGCCGGTACGCCCTTGAGGGCATTGGTCAATTCCTGAAAATTATTGGGGATGTCGCCGATAGAAATAACCAGCATTGTCATCGCGAAGGCGAAAGCCGCATCGAGAAATGTCTCCAGCCGGGTCATCTCTCGGCCGCGCAAACGGAAGCCGTTTTTCATGTATGTCTGTTCGGTCATACTGCCCTCGGCACATGCAGTTGTGATGCGTGTGGACGGATTTATCAGCAGTGTTGATAATGCCGTGCGAATTATCAAGTTTTATTTTTATGCGGCTTCTTACCGCAAAGATAACAATCGGCCATGTGATCGTTAACCAGCCCAACCGCCTGCATATAGGCATACATAATTGTGCTGCCCACAAATTTCATCCCGCGCTTCTTGAGGTCTGTGGACAGGACATCGCTTTCGGGCGTTGTCACTGGTAGTTCCGATCGCGACGCCCAGGCGTTGACGATCGGTGTGCCGCCTACAAACGCCCACACATACGTATCGAAGCTGCCGAACTCACGTTGAATACCCAGAAAAACCCGGGCGTTGATGCGGGCGCTATAGACTTTCAGGCGGTTCCGGACGATCTCCGGATTGGTCAATTGTGCTTCGAGTTCATCGTCGGTCATACCGGACACTTTGGCCGGATCGAAATTTTTGAACCCCCGGCGGTAACCCTCGCGTTTGTTCAATATTGTCTCCCAGCTCAATCCGGCCTGGGCCCCCTCGAGGATGAGCATTTCAAAGTGCTTCCGGTCATCATGTACCGGCACCCCCCATTCGGTATCATGGTATGCAATGTATGCCGGTTTTGCCGCCTCGGCCCAGAAGCAGCGCGATAATGTATTCGTATTCAATCCGGGCGTCATAGCCTCTTGTCCCGGCCTAACAATTCGGGGCGGGACCCTCTTTGAAGATGTAATTGATCAGATACACCGCATCGCCAACATTGATGTCGCCGTCACCATTGATATCACCGGCCTCAATGGGATCAGGCGCCGGCCCCTCTTTGAATATATAATTAATCAATAAGACAGCATCGCCGACATTGACACCACCGTCACTATTGGCATCACCGCAGATAAAGTCGGCAAGCTCGACAAACACTGAATCGATAGTTGTAGTCACGGTCGCTACGCCATCGGAAAACTCGAAGTAATATGGATACCATCCGGTTTCACTGACTGTCGCTGCTGCTGTGAATAGCGCCCCGGTATCATACGTTTTCTCGCAGGCGGTCATATTATGTGTTGCGCCATCGAAAACAAATTTGCGTTGTACCGGCAGGTGATTGTCACTATCGGTGTAGATTATTTCCGCTATGACCGTATTGTTGCCATCATCTGATATCGCTGGCATCGTCAATGTCGGGGCGGTGTTGGCCGAAGCAAAGTCCAGCATATGCGATGATGGCAACATGAGCGCCGATTTGCCGAAATCATTAGTTGTTAAGTCAGTAACTACGGCCGTGGCAGTTACCGGAGCGGCGCCGATAAATCCGGCCGACGGCGGCCACGACGGCCATCCCGGCTGGGCGGTCAGATCGCTGATCGCGCAGGACAGGTTGAGTGAATTCCCCGAAATAGTGTAATCGATCGACCCGATACTGGTGAAACTGCTGTCGGCAGGGTCGAGGGCATATAATCCCGGGCTGAACAGCAGCGGGACATTGGCATAAAGAAGCACATAGGCTGTCGAGTCGGTGGCATCGGGATTGATGAGTCCGACCGAGTAGATATAATAGGTGAGAAAGCCGCCGCTGGTCGGATACCCGCCGCCATTGTTGACAAAGCGAAAATACAGCCGTGAATCGGAATAGGAACCATACATATGTACGATATCAAGGTTGCTGCCGCCGTTTTCGACGTCGCCGACAGAATCAGTCCCCAGATCGGCTTCAAGATGCGCCGGCACCGGGAAATTATCTGAAGTGTTTTTCGGCGATCCCGAGACCACCGCAGTATCATGCTCCGACCGGAAATACCATTCCAGTGATCCCGATATCGGTTGATAGTCGATAAAGCCGGCGTAGGTGAAGGTGGAGCAGGCGTTATACAAAGACGTAATTTCGGCGCTGTTCCATATGGTTTCGCCGGCGTCACGGTATCTGACCTCATGACTGATTGTGGAATCTATTAGCAGCGAATCGGTGATATCGAAGTTGAACCAGGTGGAATCCGATGGCGCACTGGTGGTCGAGTAAGAATACGGTTGCGGAATATCCTGAGCGGTAACAACAACCGGCCACAACACTAAAATACACGTTATAGCAATGACATATTTCATGTAGAACGCTCCCGGCAGTATTTTATGTGGTATCGGATAGTATAGTCGTAATCAACATAATAGTCGATGATTTGTCAATCAACGGTTGACATGATGGACATATCAGGTATATTATATCCTGAATCATCGAAACCTTTTAATCATTTTCGGGTTTACTAATATATGGCTCGTATCATGGCAAAGACAGCCGATCTCAAACCGCTGTTTCGGCTTATCATCAGCTTTCTGGTCATCGCCTCCCTGCTGATTCTGGCGGCCGGTGAACTTATTGCCGGACATTGCGATGATGATTGTGAGAACCATTGCGACAGCTCCTGTCAGGATTGTGGTGACTGTGCTCAGTGCATGAGAACAGTGCCGATGATATCGGTTGATGAATTCGTCTTTGCACCCTTTGATCCCTCGCCCGAATGGGCCGATACACCCCGCAGCCTGCAGATTCAATATTCGCCGGCAATCGGCATTGATCATCCCCCCAGAAATCTCCTGTAATATCTTTCGACCTGTTTTTCGGGTCTTGTCAGCACCCGGATTCATCAGCTTAAATAATTGTTGGGCATAGAGATATGCTCGCACAGGAGGTGAGCCACATGAAAAGGCATATATTATTGCTGCTTTTTACCCTCGTTTTTGCGGGAGTCGTTGGCCTGAGCGGATGTTCCGATTCCGATCAGGTGGTTGCCGAACCCGGGCATGAGGGCCATAATCATGATCCCGGCGAACATAGTCAGGTGGCCGCTGAACCCGGGCATGAGGGCGATAATCTTGGTCTTGGCGAACATAGTCAGACTGAGGCTGAACTTGACTGGTGCGCGGATCATGCTGTTCCCGAATCGAAATGTACCCGTTGTAATCCGAATTTAATCGCCGAATTTAAGGCTTCGAATGACTGGTGCGTGGGGCATGATCTCCCCGAATCTCACTGCCGTTTGTGCAACCCGGGCATCTCGTTTCCCCAGGAAGAGGTTTTTCTCACCCAGATGCTCGAAACCACTGAAAGTGAAATCGCTGTTTCCCTGTACAGGAATCCGAACACCGATATCTGTGCCACCGATGGCGCGATCATCCAGTTTGCGTCTCCGGCGACAGCCGCACGGACCGGTTTATCATTGCAGGCGATCCGTGCTGCTCAGTATGAATCACATATCAGCGCGCCGGCCGAAATTGTTTTTGACGAAACCGATATGACCGTGGTGACATCATCGGTAGCGGCCCTGGTAACGCGCTGGTTGGTTTCTCCCGGCGATCCGGTGACCGAGGGCGATGCTGTGGCTCTGGCGACCGCACCCGATGTGGCCGCCCTGCAATCATCGCTGGTTTCAGCCTATGCCGAGTACGACAAGGACAAAAAAGAACTGGAACGTCATCGTGCGCTGAAGGCAAAAGACCTGATCAGTGACTCTGAATTCGAACAGCAGAAGGCCGAAACCGAACGGGCCTGGGCCGATGTTGTCGCGTCCAAAGGGCTTCTACTTTCGGCCGGGATGTCACCCCAGGATATTAAGGCTGTCGTCCAGGAAAGCGCGGTTTCCAATCAATTCATGATTCGCGCGACTGCCTCCGGTATGCTTGTCGATCGCATCGCCCGCCTTGGCGAACTGCAGCCGGCCGGTCGCGCGTTTGCATCCATCGCCAATCCGTCGGCCATGTGGATCGAGGCACGCTTGACCGAACAGCAGATCAAAGATATTGAAGTGGGTCAGCCGCTGACGTTCAGTTCCGACGGTCGCGGGATTAATCGGGTTGGCGGCGAGATTATCTGGGTTTCACGTTTTCTCGATCCACACACGCGTACCGGGACAGTCCGGGCCCGTGTGGTGGATCCCGACCACCGACTGCATGCCGGCGAATTCGGCCGGGTTGATATTGTCCAGAGCGAGCGTCATGAGGTTGCCCTGGTCCCCAGGGATGCTGTCCAGTGGGAAGGGTGCTGCAATGTCGTCTTCGTGAAGGAAGCGGTGGATCGTTTCCGCCCCCGGAAAGTCACCCTGCTCGAGCGGCAGGGGCCCTATTACCAGGTGACCGGCGGCGTATACCCGGGTGAAGAAGTGGTCGTCGATGGCGCCTTTTTGCTCAAGACCGAATTGAAAAAGACCAGCATCGGAGCCGGCTGCTGCGGTCTGGAACCGACCGGGTAGCGGCATCCATGCTGAAAGCACTGGTTGAATTTACGCTTGCCTACCGCTACGCGGTGTTGGTGCTGGCGGGTCTTTTATGCATTGTCGGGCTGATTGCGCTTTGGAATCTGCCTTTCGATGCCTTCCCGGATACGACACCGGTCATGGTCCAGGTCAATGTGGCTGCCCCCGGCTGGGCGCCTGAGGATCTTGAACGGCTGGTAACCTATCCGCTGGAGCAGGTGTTGACCGGACTGTCCGGGTTAACTGAAGTGCGCAGTGTGACCAAGTATGGTCTCTGCCAGGTGACGACAATTTTCAAAGATGATGTCGATCTGTATCTGGCCCGGCAACAGGTCAGCGAACGGCTCCTGGCGGCTGAAATGCCAGATGGCGTCGGGGCGCCTCAACTCGGCCCGGTGTCGACCGGTCTTGGTGAGGTTTTTCATTACATCGTTGTCAGCGATTCGGTTGACAACACTGCCGCCCGCACGTTGCAGGATTGGATTCTCAAGCCACAGCTTATGGCTGTACCGGGAGTTGCGGAAGTCAATTCCTGGGGCGGTTTTGAAAAGCAATACACGATCCTCTTTGATCCCGATCACATCGCCCGCTACAATCTATCCTTGACCGAGGTGGTCGAGGCTATCGAATCCGATCTCGGCAATGTTCCCGGAGGTCAGATCGTTCGCGGCGGCGAGATGACAATACTACGCGGTATCGGTGTTGTCGAAAATATTGAACAAATCGAGAATATTGTCATTGCCAGCCCGGAAGCAATCCCGATTACTGTTGCCGATATCGGCGAGGTTGTCATCAGTCATGAAATACGGCGCGGGGCGACCACCTACAACGGCCAGGGTGAGGCGGTTCTCGGTCTCGGATTTATGATTACCGGCGAAAACCCCGCCCGGGTGACACGATTGCTGGCCGAACGGCTCGAACAGGCCGCCCAAAAACTCCCCGAGGGTACGACCGCTGTTCCGGTTTACGAACGAACCGATCTGGTCGCTGAAGTTCTTGAAACAGTGGAGCATAATCTCTTTTTCGGGGCGATTCTGGTTATCGCGATTCTCTTTCTCTTTCTGGGCAATTTGCGCGCGGGCTTGATTGTGGCATCGGCGATTCCGCTTTCTATGATGTTCGCGTTCGACATGATGTCACGGGTCGGCATCGCCGGCAGCCTGATGAGTCTTGGTGCGATCGACTTCGGACTGGCCGTTGATAATACCGTCATTCAGGTGGAAAACTCAGTGCGGCGGCTCAGTCAGTCGCAGGGTAAACGGAGCCGTCTTGAAGTCATCCGCGATGCTATCCTCGAAGTCCGCAAACCGACGCTTTTTGGCGAGTTAATTATTATCATCGTCTATTTGCCGATTCTGACTCTGCAGGGTGTCGAGGGCAAGCTGTTTCGCCCGATGGCGCTGACGGTGGTTTTCGTACTGGTTGGTTCGCTGATTTTATCATTCACTGTCATTCCGGCCTTAATCGGGACGTTCATGGGAAGCAGGGTGAAAGACCGTGAACCAGTCTTTATCCGTTGGCTCCGGGCTTTGTATCGACCGATTGTCGATACCGCTTTAAAATTTGCCAAAGTGATTCTGGTCGTGGCGCTGTGTTTGCTGATTGCCGGGGCTTTTCTGTTCACACAGCTCGGATCGGAATTTGTTCCCAGGCTGAGTGAAGGGACTATCGTCATCAATGTGGTGCGTCTGACGGGAATTTCGCTGGGACAATCGGTAGAATACAATACTCGTATCGAGCAGCAGATCATGGAAACTTTCCCTGATGAGGTCTCGCATATCTGGACGCGAACCGGTACGGCCGAGCTTTCGACCGATCCGATGGGTCTCGAATTATCCGATATGTTTATCTCGCTGCACGCGCGTGACCAGTGGACCAAAGCCTCGACTCAGGCGGAACTGGTTGCGGCTATCGAAGAAGAACTGTCCGATTTACCTGGCCAGAACAGGGTTTTTACTCAGCCGATTGAGATGCGCATAAATGAAATGATCGCCGGCATTCGTTCGGATATCGGGATAAAGCTGTTTGGTGATGATTTCGATGTTCTCGAAAGCAAAGCCGAGGAAATCGCCGCGCTGGTCGAAACGATCGATGGTAACGCCGATGTGTCGGTTGAGCAGCTTACCGGCCAACCGCAGTTGCGGTTGTCGGTGGACCGTCAGCGGCTGGCTCGTTTCGGCCTGACCGCGAGAGATGTGTTGACCACAATCGAAAGCATCGGCGGCATCGAAGTCGGCGACGTGTTCGAGGGCCAGCGCCGTTTTGACCTGGTCGTTCGTGCCGATACCACCCGTCTGCCGGCGCCGGAGGATATTCATACACTCCTGCTTCGTTCAAACACCGGCAGTATGGTTGGATTGGATCGCGTAACCACCGGCGTCATTGACGAGGGCCCGGCAACCATCACCCGCGAATGGAGCAAGCGCCGGGTGGTTATTCAGTGCAATGTTCGCGGCCGCGACATGGGATCATTCGTCAACGAATTGAGGGAGCGCCTTGATCAGGATATTCAATTGCCGACGGATTACTACATTCGCCTCGGCGGTCAATTCGAGAATCTCGAACGAGCCCGTATGCGCCTGGCGGTCGTAGTGCCGATTGCCCTGCTGTTGATTTTCGCATTACTGTACTGGACCTATAAATCGGCTCGCGATGCAGCCCTGATCTTCTCCGGAGTACCGCTGGCTGCGATCGGCGGCGTGTGTACCCTGGCCCTGCGCGGGATGCCGTTTTCCATCTCGGCCGGGATCGGGTTTATTGCGTTGTCGGGAATCGCCGTACTCAACGGCCTTGTGCTGGTTTCGACAATCAAACGCTACCGATCGGAGGGAATGGATATTTATTCAGCCGTGCGGGAAAGCGCGATTGTCCGTCTGCGTCCGGTATTCATGACCGCCCTGGTGGCGGCGTTCGGGTTTATTCCCATGGCGCTTTCTACCGGTGTCGGCGCCGAGGTTCAGCGTCCGCTGGCCACAGTTGTTGTCGGCGGTATTCTGACATCAACGGCTCTGACCTTGATTGTCCTGCCTGCGCTGTATGTGACTTTTGGGAAAAAGACCCGGTCGGAAGTATAACTATAAAAGACGTGGATGCGATATCACACGCATCCACGTCTCACCGAATTTAGTCCTTCATGGGATTTTTCGACGAACCCATATCCTGCATGTCGACTTTGGTGTAGCTATCGGGAACGCTGTATGTTCCGGCCGGGGCAGCGGTCTGGCTGTAGTCAATGACTTCGGTTTTCGACTTCACCTGTCCGCCCATGGCGTTCATGGTAACCTCGGTCATAATCGGAACGCCCTTAATTTTTTTCATTTCCTCAATCATGCCGGCCATGGCCGGGTTATTGCCGAACATCCCGGTTGAGACTGCGAACAGAGCTTCGAGATCGGCGGTTATTTCTGTGGTCGCCCAGATCTTCTGCGTGCCGGTCATGCCCATCGGCATAGTCATCTGAACGATATATTGCTCGCAATTCCAGTCGCGGATTTTTTTGGTTTCGCCGGTAGCGGTGACTTCGGCTGTGACCAATGGCTCATCGGACATTCCGGGCATGTCGCCCATCGATTTCGGCATCATTTCCATGATCTGTCGAGCCATCGCGCTGTCGCCGACTTCCTTATAGATTTGATCGAAAGTCACTTCCGGCATCTGGCCCTGTGCGGCTGACATATCGCTGCCTTCCGTCGCCTGTGACATCATCTGGCTCGCTTCGGCCATACTCGAAAATGGTATTTCGGTGTATTGTTTGGCATCATGATCTACAAAATAGATGACTTCTTTTTCCGGCAAGAGAATTGTTGTCTGGCTCGGGGAGTGATAGGCTATCTGCTTTTCGGTGAACCAGATTGTCGCGGTATCGCTTGATCCCGGTGTGGTCTGACCCATCATTTCCATCGGTTCGGTAGTGGTGACCTGCACCATGCGGCTGTCGGCGGTCAGGCTGCCGATCAGCAGGATAACGCAGACTATTCCATATACGGTATACTTCATGTCTATTGTCCTCCAATGAGAAAATAATCGAAAATTGCACTCCATTATCGCCGGTTTGCGATCTCAAGTCAATTCCTAATCCATAATGTTTTTTGTGGAATTGTATGGCCCATATTGATTATACGATACCCGGATACCATATATTATTCAGGGAGCGCTCATGCCCGGTTTTGAAACCACCCTGCACGACAGTATTGCCCTTGTAACCCTTACCCACGGCAAGGTCAATGCTATCGACCGCGACCTGGTTGCGGAGCTTTCAACCGAGTTTATCCGGCTGGCCGACGATGATACCATCACCGCCGTCATCCTGACCGGCCGGGGTAAGTTCTTTTCTTTCGGCCTTGACGTTCCGGCTCTTTATGATCTCTCGCCGATCGATTTCACAACCTTTGTTCGATCCTTCTGTGATTTGTATACCCGGCTGTTTCTGTTTCCCAAGCCGCTGATCGGGCTGCTCAATGGCCATACTGTCGCCGGCGGGTGCATCCTTGCCCTGGCCTGCGATTATCGCATTATGACCGATGGCAAGGCAGTGATTGGACTCAATGAAGTCACCTTTGGATCCACCCTGTTTGCCGGGAGTATCGAGATGCTGCGGCATGTCGTCGGCGGGGCCGAGGCCGAAAATGTCGTGTTGGCCGGTGATCTTTATGACCCGGATGAGGCGCTGGAAATCGGCCTGGTCGATGATGTTGTTGAACCATCCGAACTGACCGAACGCGCCCTGGATCTGGCCGATAAATTAAGCCAGAATGGTCTCCCGGCGTATCAAAGCCTCAAACAGATGGTCCGCCGGCCAATCTACGAAGCATGGCGTAATCGTGAAGCCGATCAGATCAAGGAATTCGTGGATATCTGGTATCTACCCGAGACCCGCCAAATGACCGGAGAAATCGAGATACGATAATCGCACATCGCCTTGACATACTTCAACTCAGATGTTAACCATGAACACTGTTTTATATAATTGACTGGAACAACCATGAACCTCGAACTCAAAACCGATTACTGGGATAATCCCGCCCTCAAACAGCAATTCCAGCGCTTCCTGATCGATATTTTCGGCCTGGATTTATCCCGATGGGATCAGCTCGGGTACTGGGATAACAACTACCGGCCGTTTTCGTTTTTTGACGGCGATACGCTGGTCTCCAGCCTCTGCCTGTATACTATGGACATGGTTGTTCTCGGAAAGAGTTGTAAAATCGGTCAGTTTTCTGCAGTGGGGACGCTGCCTGAATATCGCCGTAAGGGACTCAATGCCGACCTGACTCGCCGTGCTCTGGACTGGGCCCGTGGTACTCATGACTTTTTCTTTCTTTTTGCCGATACCGATGCTCAGGCCTTTTACAAGTACTGCGGCTTCCGTAAAACCGAAGAAAAGAAAGCGACAATTTCAATTACCGGCCGCAAACCGGTAGGTGAAGTTGTTAAACTCGACCTGGAAAACGATGATCATCGCGACCTGATCTTCAAATTCGGGCAGAATCGTGCTCCGGTATCCAATACGCTCGGAATCCTGAATGCCCGATTGCTGATGTTTTGGTGCCTGTATTTCCTGAAGGAAAATATTTATTACAGTCCCGAGCAGGAAATTATCATCCTGCTTGGTCGAAATGACGGTGTTGTGACTGTTTTTGATATCATCGGTAAGACAATTCCGAGCTTCTCTGAAATATATCCATTTATCGCCGACCCATCGGATACAAGTGTCGAGTTCAGGTTTATGGTGGATCAGATGGCTCTGACGCAGGATATCTCATTTACGCCGTTTGCCGAAAGCGGCGCTCACCTGATGGGGACATTTCCCCTGGAAAAGACACCATATATTTTTCCCCAGACCTGCCGGGCGTGACATGTATTGGTATTTATCATGTCTCCTGGCAGCTGTCAATACTTCCTCACATCCGACCGCCTTGGTTTCCGTATCTCTTTGCCGGTCATAATCCCGAAAACACTGTCTCCCGGCATTTGATTGAAATGCTCGGGTTCAGGTTTACTCACGACGAATACTATCCGCCAAGACGCTTACGGCAGCCATCATGTCTCCCGACCCGTGAATCATATAATGCCGATCACTTAGATTGATCCGAGGCCTGTGCCACGATGGCCATCTCATGACTACCCGATTCCAGCGGATCACCTGCCACAGTGCCGTGGATTTCTGTTACCTGGAGTTTGGATCGCTCGAACTCACCCGAAATTTTATCAGGAGTAAAGCATTGCAGCCAGTTATAGACTTCACCGACACGCTGCGATTCAATAATCGTAAATTTATTCAGGCAAAGCAGATAGTCATCATAGGTGATGACGCTGTCGAAAACATAATGTGGCCTGGCCGACCAGAAGCCACCGTCTGAAATGAACTCACAAATAGTCCTCTCCTGAATAGACTTGAAAAAGGAATCGGTGAACACATCGAGTACAATATGGCCGCCGTCGGCCAGATGATTCCTGAAGATAGTGCGCAGGGCGGAGCGCTGCGAAGGATTCAAGGCGCAGTAATCGCAGAAAATCATGAGTATCAGATCAAAGCGCCGGTCGGATGTAAATTCAAGGTAATCCTGATGAATATAATCAATCGCGAGGGCATCGGTATCGGCCTGCTTACGGGCGTAGTCAATCGATGATTCCGAAAAATCGATACCGGTTACCCTGGCTCCGTTGCGCGCCAGACGGTTAGCGTATAAGCCCGGACCACAACCGAAATCAGCCACCGCCTTGCCCGATGATAAATTGAACCGGGCGGTCAGCCAATCGACCGCTCGGGCGATAGTTTCCGGCCGGCGCGAGGCAATATCGCTGGACGAATCGAGATGATACTCGAGCATGCGTGCGGCGATATATGGATCTGTCCAGAGATAATCGGCGGTGTAAAACTCAAACGGTTCCGGCCGGGTGATGATGCGGTTCATTAATTGATATGGGGTTACGCCCATGGCTGCCTCTTTCGGGGGTATTCGTCTTTATCGTTATCAAATCGAAGTTCGTCTTTTTAATATAGACAAGTTTATCCTTTCCTTAGCGAAAAAAATACTATATACTTAGCCGTGAGCAAAAAAAATACGACTACGATAGTTGAACATATCACTACAACATTGAATACGACTGTGAATATTGAGCATTTCAAGACACGATGCCGTGAACACGGTCTCCGCATTACCCCGCAGCGGGTAGCAATATACGAAAAACTGGCTCAAGACGGTAGCCATCCCAGCGCCGAGGAAGTCTATTCGTCGGTCAAAAAGCAATTTCCACATATTTCGCTGAATACCGTTCATCAGGCGCTCTTGACTTTTGCTGAAATCGGGCTGGCCGATGTTATCGAAAGTTTCGGTTCGCCACGGCGATTCGATGCCAACCATATGCCGCACCATCATATCCACTGCAACGAATGCGGCAAAATTATAGATTTTTATCATGATGATTTCAATAAGCTGACAGTTCCCAAAGATATTGCCGACGAGTACAAAATCACAGGCAGCCGCGTGGTTTTCACCGGTACCTGCAAGCAATGCCGTAAATAGCTCAATCGTTTCATCCCAAATTCCCGGTCATGGTTGCTGTCTTTTTTATACGATATCCCGCTTGTATCAGAAGAGCTTCGTCCCTACATTTATTAAAGACTTCTACGATTACTGGAAAGGCGATCCCGCATGCGCCTGCCGCCTGTTTGTGTCGTTTTCATCGCTGTGCTGCTGCTGGTTTCGGTCTCGATTGGCGCTTCGGATCGGCCAGCGATCCATATTCTCTCGCATGATCAGACCCTGGTCACCACCGATCCCTCGACAGGGTACCATGATTTCCCGCGGAATGTGATCTTCCCCTCGGATTCGGTCAGCTATCGTCGCATTCTTTTGCATATCACCTATGAATGTCCCGATAATCTGCATTGCGGCGAATGGGATTATATCGACCATGTCCTTCTCCGACGTAAGCTATCTGATTCTGTAGCCATCGATATCGAACTGGCCCGCATGATTTCCCCCTACGGCTGGCGCTTTGATTCGACCTGGTCCTTTACCTGGCAAACCGACATTACCGATTTCGGTTTACTGCTTCGCGATACAGTTGATATTGTCTTTCGCCATACCGGTTATGAAAATCCGGACGACCGGGGCTGGCTGATTACCCTTGATTTTGAAATCATTACCGGCGAACCATATGTGAAGCAGTATACTATGGACACCCTCTGGTGCGGGCAGTTTCCCTATGGCGATCCAGCTCGGCCAATCGAAACCCTTCTGCCGCCCTTAACTATCGGTCACGATTCTGCAACCCAGGCCAGAGTACGTATACATCAAACCGGTCACGGCATGGACAGCAAAGAAATCTGTGCCGAGTTCTGTCCCAAATATCGAGAGTTGTTTTTTGATGATTCACTCATCGATCGGACTATGATATGGCGCGAATGCGGAGAGAATCCATTGTATCCCCAGGCCGGGACATGGATTTTTGACCGGGCCGGATGGTGTCCGGGTGAAGTTGTCGCGCCCTCCGTATATGATTTCGCCATTGCCCCCGGCAGCCGGCATAGTATAGATATCGAGATGGAGCCATATGAAAACACGGCAGATCCCTCGGCTAAATACGTGTTCCATTCCTATGTTCTCTATACATCGTCACCATTGCGTGACTATGATGTCTCGCTCGATGATATACTCGTGCCCAGCACGAAAGATGTTTTCTCACGGCTCAATCCAGCCTGTGACAACGCAATAATCAGGGTGACCAATCGCGGGAGCCATGATGTCAATACGATGGCGATCATGTATGGCGTCGATGGCTACGATATGGAATTATTCCAATGGCATGGTCACCTGGCTTCGCAACACACTGTGGACATCATCCTGCCCGGCCCGATTACGGCGTCCGGACCGCAGCACCGTTTTATGGTAAGTATCACTGATCCCAATGGCGTCACCGATGAATATATACACGATAATGTGATGTTTTCGAATATTGCCCCGCTGCCCCGGCATGATTGTGAGTTTATTCTTGAATTCCGCACCAATAGGGAAGCATCGCATAATACAGTGGCCCTGCGCACAGATCAGAACGAGTACCTGCTCTGGTATCCGGCAGAATATCTGAAAGCCGAAACGACATATCGTGATACGCTTAACCTGGTGCCTGGATGCTATCAGATCGAGGTTGTCGATACGGCCGGCGATGGTCTCAATTTCTGGTATAATCGCGATGGCGGGCATGGTTACCTGAGACTTCTCACTATTGATGAGCAGCTTATCAAACAGTTCAATTCTGATTTCGGCGGGCGAATAAACTACTGGTTTCAGGCTGATCGAGACAATACCGATTCACCGGATGAGGCGCCATTGTTGACTGTTTTTCCGCCACGGAATGATGGCCATTTCAACATTTTCTTTTTTGATAATGATACCACCGACGTGGCCATTTTAATAAAAAGCGACAGCACCGGGCAAACAGCTCTTGAAGATACCATACGATCTGCCAAAAATTATGCAGTCGGTGTCGATATCAGCAATTACCCTGATGGCCGCTATTCGATTACTGCAACGACCCGCACGGATACCCTCAGCACCCGTATTCGGATGCAAAAGGAATAAGCCAGAGTACAGGTATTGCTGCATCATCCGGTCGTTATTTCGATTGACATATTGTCTGTAGACCGATCGTATCACAGGTATCTTGCAAAGTTTTGTCGTTGAGAAGGGAGAGACAATATGATGAAAATCGAAAAGCCATCGATAATAGCTGCGGCCGGTACTCCGCCGAAAACGATTGCCGAGTTTATCGGTCGGGTAAATTCCGGTACGGCGGATGTCAGTATCGCCAAAATGTCCAGTCCGCCCGGGTGGCGCGAACCATTTCAACAACCCGATTTCGATGAGTACACGCTTGTTCTCAATGGCAGCCTTTCGGTTGAAATGAAAGACAGTATGCAAACTGTCAATGCCGGACAGGCAATTATAATTCCTAAAGGCACCCGCGTCCGCTATTCCACACCCAATGGCGCCGAGTATATTGCCGTGTGTCTCCCGGCGTTTTCGCCCGATCTGGTGCATCGCGAGGAGAAATAACGAAGAAGTATTGTTTCCCGTAACAATTTCAACCTTATGGTGTTTTAAGATAAACCGTTTGCGGAGAGATATCGTCTTATGTATATATGTAAGCGCTTACAGAATATTGTGATCTTGGTGCAAGTTGCCATGTATCTTTCCATCCGGAACCCAAACCGGGAGATTATCTTGTGAGAAAAATTCTGATCCTTTTTCTGCTGATGCTGACGGCATCGATGGCCATGGCCCAGATGCCATCGGAAGACCATTATCGCGACATGATCACCGAGTTTGTCCGTGCGCTTAACTCCGAGGATACGGCATTGCGCAAAGATGTGCTTCATACCTATTACATCAATGCTGACAGTGCTTCAGCAATCGAGCGCTGGCAGGGGCATTTCGGCAGGTACCATTTCCAATTTGGTGACCTTGAGGTTATCTCGGTTGATATCGATGCCCCGCAGACAGTCAGCGCCCTGTGCCATAGTTCCGGCAAGCGCAATCTCAATGAATGGCTCAATGTTGTGCTTAATATCAGTCCCCATAATCCGGCCATGTTCTGGTCCATGTCGGTGGAGACCGCGCGTGATCCGGATACTGAATTGCCCGACCGCCCACTCACGACGGATGAAATCGCCGATTTGATGGATCGATATATAGAAAATCTGGTTGCTCGCGATGTCTTCTCCGGCAGCGTGATATTGGCCAAAGATGGTGAGCAGTTTTATTCAGGCGCCTGGGGTCTGGCCAACATGCGCTGGCAGGCACCCAACAACCTCGAGACCAAATTTAACATCGGATCAATGAATAAAATGTTCACCGGCGTCGCGATCTGCCAGTTGGCCGAAAAGGGCAAACTCGGATTCGATGATCTCGTCGGCAAACATTTGCCTGAATACCCCAATGCGGACGTCAGAGAAAAGGTCACGATTCATCATTTGCTGACGCACACGTCCGGCATGGGCAGTTACTGGGAAGCGATGGCCACGAGGGACTGGACAGTGCTCCGTTCGGTCGAGGATTTCGCAGCTTTATCATACGATGATTCATTGTCCTTCGAACCGGGAGACCATTTCCAGTACAGCAACTCCGGTCCGCTGGTGCTGGGGCTTATTATCGAAAAGCTATCCGGATTGGATTATCACGAGTACATCCGGCGCTCTGTGACCGGTCCGGCCGGCATGGTCGGTACTGATTGCTACCACAATGATCATCCGGTACCGAATCTGGCGTCGGGATATTTCTGGGCGGCGCCGGATGATACCATACGCACCAGCAATATTTTTGAGCATTCGGCCCGCGGCAGTGCCGCCGGCGGCGGATACTCAACCGCCCCCGATCTTCAGAAATTCGCCAATGCGCTATACGATGGCACCTTTCTTTCGGCCGCTATGGTCGAAACGATGACCACCGGCAAAGTCGAGATGGGTCCCGGCGATCAATACGCGTATTTGTTCGGTGTCTCCGACTGGAATGGCCATTTGGCCATTGGTCATGGCGGCGGGGCCCCGGGAATCAATGCCGATCTCAAAATTTTCAAAGATCTTGGCGTTACGATTATTGCCATGAGTAATTATGATATGGCGGCTTCGGCGGTCAGTCAGTATGCAGTCGATTTGATCACGCATAAACGTTAGATAATTAAGCTCAGACGTCGGCGGGAGCCCGACAATTATTAGTAATTGTCGGGCCGGAGACCATTGGACTCGGCAGCACCATGATCACATATTTCATTTTACATTTGATGTGTGATAGCCAAAATCGGGATAATTTCCGTATTTGATTCAGAGAATGGAAGCGGCACCCCTGTCGATTCCATACCACTACCAGAAAACATTCATCATATGGTGAAGGAGACGCACCCATGAAACCACGTGTGCAACACTGGGAAATTTCATCCAATGACTATAAAAAGTCGCAGGAATTCTATCGCAAGGTCTTTGACTGGGATATCAATGAACATGAGGGTATGAGTTACGCCCTGATTGCGCCCGGCGGAGATGACTCAATTGGTGGCGGCATTGGACCGGTGCAGGATGGTCAGAAGCCGATGGTGACAGTTTATATCACGGTCGATGATATTCCGGGATATCTCAAAAAAGTGGAAGAGGCCGGCGGCAAAATCATCCTGAACGAAACGCCGATTCCCGATATCGGTACCTGCGGTATGTTTATCGATCCCGATGGCAACGTGTTGGGATTGTATAAGAGCCTGAAGGCCTGACAGAGATCGCGTCGATTGGCTATCGCAGTTTCTTCGGCCCCGGCTTCCGGGGCCGATTGTCTTTCTGAAGGTATTGGTATGGCGGCCCCGATAACACACTCCCAAAACTTTGGTGGTATTCCATTTCTCAGTGAGAGGGAGTTACTCTTTCGTTGGCAGAACGCGTTGGAAGGTAATCTGTTAACGTGGGAAGTTCGGATCTGCAATACTTCAGGCACAATCATGCATGTTACAGGATCAAGTAAACTCGTCAAGTCAAAAACTGAGATTACGATCTTGGGGTACTCAGATTCGATAATCGAAATAGCGCACAGTACTGGGAGAGTATAGGTTGCAGGGATTTGCAGGCCGCAATACACTGACTCAAACAGTCTAAAAAAAGCGGCCCTTTGTACAAGACGAGTTCCACAACTGGTTGCTGGAGGTATATGCCGTTTAATAGTTGGTTGATAACCTGATAATTTCATTTGAATGTAGATCCTCTGGAAGGGATCTGGCTGGTCAAAGCTTCCTTCAAATGGTCAGAATGTGAAACTGAACTGAGCATAGCTGAAAACCGTTTGATCTGAGACTGGGGCTTGGGGATTTTCCCTGGTGAATTCTCCGTGGAGGAAGAGGGAGGCTCCTAACTCCAATTCGTAACGACGCAAAAACTGATAGGTGAAACGACTGTCGAAGACGTGTCCAAGAAAGGAGCCAGATTTCCCGAGGGGATCGCGCTGACGTCCGATGATGAAGGAATCCTTTTTTGCGGCGAGAAAGGCCGCCGAGTAGGTCACGCGAACGGTCGTTTGGTCCGTGGGCACCATTTCAAAACGCACGCCGGGGGCGCTGAGGTTCGCGGGGGTGAGCGGCCCGTGCAAGCTGGTGTTGTTGAGATCGGTGCGCCGCGATCCGAATAGCCGTTCATACTGGTCAAAATCTCCGTCATTGGGAGCTTTATCGCCGCTGGCCCAGTAGTATTGAGCGGCAAGA
>CAZGLR010000050.1:0-22803 GCA_964526635.1 uncultured Ignavibacteriales bacterium
AATGTCAATGCCGAGGAGGGCATGACGGCGAGCGTCGGCGATTTCCTCGCGTGTCATGAAGATGCGCGAAATTACGCGATGAGTTAAACCGACTTCGACCTCTTCCCCAATTGTCTGAGCAAGGTCAAGAGCCTGTTGAGCCGTGCGCATGGCTTTGTCGAAATGTTCCAACTCGAGTTCGGTGGCGGCCAGGCGGCGCAGCACCTGGCTGAGCAGGGTCGAATTCGGGGCCAGTTCATTTCCAGCCTCGACCGCCTCGGTCAAATACGTGCGGGCGGTTACATAATCCTGTTTTTCATAGGCCAGTTCGCCCATGTATTCGAGACAGATAACATGCTCGCGGGCGTAATCATGGCGCTCAATAAGCTCGGCGGCGGCCTGCAGTTCGATTTCGGCTTCGAGGAAACGGCGACGGCGGAGACACAGGTAGCCAAGCGACAGATGATCACAGACCATCCAGTACGGCAACTCAAGGCGCCGGCCGATAGCGAACGCCTCACGGAGATTAGTTTCGGCTTTATCCAGATCACCGGTCAGCAGATAAATTCGGCCAAGATTGCCGAGCAACTGACCGCGTTTGTGTTCATCATCGGTGGCGTATTGAATAGCTTCGTTGACATACTCTGCCGCGAGCGAGTAATTCGATCTGAGATAATAAATGCGACCCAGGGCATTATAGGCGTCAAGAATACCGGTGTTGTCATTGACGCGGCGATACGATGCCAGAGCGTCCCGTGCGGCCAACTCGGCCGGTTTGAGTTCGCCGAGGGCGGCGTGGGCACGATACAGAAGAAGTTGCAGGCGGCCGATGCGGTAATTCAGGCTGGTGGTTCCCAGTTCTTCGAAAGCCTGACGGCAGAGGGCGATAGTGGATTGGTATTCATTGCGTATGATAGCGCGTCGGGCACAGAGCAATAAATATAGTCCCTTATCGAGGCCATCGGGTTTGAATTTTCCCGCCTCCAACTGCTCCAGGCGCGTGATCGCCGTTTCAGGCTCCTGGAGATTGAACAATTTTTCAATCTCCAGTAGCCTGGCGTCAAGCCCCAGTTTCTGTTGTGAGGTTAGACTCATGACTGGTCCCGTTTTGAAGTTAGTCACTTACCCTATTTGGCGGTGGATCCTGTCGATTCCTCCGTCGTGGTTGGTTCGATAACAGAACTTCCGGTGCCGGTGGCTTCAATTCCAGTTGAGGGATCGCCAGTCGGACCGAGAATAATCATCTGATACCAGAACCATGGTGTTCCAAACATCACACTTTCATTCGGCGTGCCGCCGTCGCCATCGTCGTCAGGATCACCGTTGCTGATGACAATGCCATTGGTGTCAGTGGGATCGCCGCCCGTTGCCTGATCCTCGTTCCACGGGTGTTCGCCGGCGGTTAGCGGGGTGATGATGCACAGGCACAGGCCGAGGAGTGCGATAACCAGGAACCCTATGAGTTTAGATACCTGCATGGTACCAACCTCCATTTAACCGGGTTTGTTGATTTTGTTGTTACGTTCCGCTTGTTATTTATAAGTGCCGCGGATAATTCGCATATTATGCTTTCGATATAAGTTACGCAGGGGCAACAGATATGTCAAGCAAAAACTGCGTTTTTCGCAGAATTTGCGAATCGGGGAAAAGTGGTAGTTGAGGGAATTATTCTAACCAATCCTGACAACCATCAAGTGGTGACTGGGCGCCACCGAATACGTAGTTATAAAGGTAAACCGCATCTCCAACATTGACTGAGCCATCGGCCGTTACATCGCCCACACACATATAAGGCTCAGGTTCCGGCCCACCTTTGAACACATAGTTTATCAAATAGACAGCGTCACCAATATCGACAATTCCGCTATTGTTCACGTCACCGGGGATATAGTTTGTATACGGATTTTCGCGATGAAGGAAATCATCAGATTTTTTCATAATCGAATAGGTCGGTTCGCCCGTCTCCAACGAGTAGTATGAACTGGTATCGTAAATTTTTATATAGTATTCGCCCGTTTCGACCATTTGCCCGGCATCATTTGAGCCATCCCAAACATAAAAGCACTGGCCAGATATCTCCATACCTTCACGGATCGTTCGAACGACGGTATCCTCTCTTTCGTCGTACACTTTTACTGAGACATTTGACGGATCGATAAGAATATATGAAATGTAGCTCCAGTGTTGATTGGCCGAATGCTCAACTGAAAAGTCAACGATATCAGTACCGATATCAAAAAACTGAATTCCGCTTGTGTCGCTCCATGATTCGGTGGTCATAATATTTCCCGCGCCCCAATAGCCGCCAGCACAGCTTGCGTTATTCGGCTTATAAAACTGATGCGGACCGGATCCGTTCGTACCATACTGGCAAAGAGGAAAAAGGTCATAGGTATATTTTAGCAATCTACCGTTGTCCTGATCCACAGCCCAAACATGTCCATAACTGTCGACTTCAAGGTCTACGATATCATAGCCTGCTGTCGATATTTCTCCCAGCCAGGTACACCATGGATTCATACCGGGGACATAGTTGATATCGAGCCAGACAATACGCTGATTACCGGCATCGGCCACATAGGCATAGTTATTATCCGCATTGGGGTCCATATAAGGTTCAGATGGCAGAAAACTCCTGCCACAGACTATTGCCCTGGGATGACAGAATTCTCCGATATTTCCTTCGCATCCAAATGTACCGTAAGTTGGGGCATTTTGTGTACCATCTTCATTCAATCGCCTAATTCCATGATTATCCAGGACCAGAATGTAATCATCGCCGGGCCACGCGTGGGTACCGCCATTATAAACATTTACATCCGATAGGTGAGTGAAATTTCCATAGTTTTCTGACGCGTACTCCCAAATGATTTCTTCAGTTTCGAAATAATACCTGAGTTTTACAAGCCTGTCATTCCCGGTATCTGCAATATAAATACTGTACCAGATAAAATGCATGAATGGATCGCAGTAAGAAACGACATCGAATGATTTCGGGAAACTGAATTGGCCAATGCCGTCGCCTTGTTCGCCATAGGCTCGCACCCAATTCGTACCGTATTCCTCATAGATCATTCTGTTCCAATTTTGATCGAGATGAAACGTTGTACTGCTGATCCATTGATCGTGTTCAGCATAGGGGTCCTGTGTCACGTACTGCAGATTTGAGGCTTTGGCATACACAAATAGCTGAGTACCCCAATTGCTGTTTGTGTATTGTTTTGTCAATTTATATGTTGACGGCGAAAAAATAGTCCTGCGATGCAGCGCCAGGTCACTCATCGTTTGTGAATTGGCCGATGAAAGCAACACAATGTATGCCAGAATAGAATAGAGAAATACTTTATACTTCATAATTTGCCTTCCTAATCAAAATTGCCTGAGTTAATTAGGCCTATGTAGTGAAAAGAACGCTGCGATATATTGCTGTCACGTGGTGATTTCTTTGCCAAATACGTCAAATATTCAACCGCCCTTGCCTTCCCCTCATCTTCGACTATCATTTTGATTAATCGATTATATAATGATGGTCTATCTGCAAATATTGATTCAGGATACTCTTCCAAGATCCTTTTTCCCAAAGATATGAGGATCTTATTATCTGCGTGAATCCGTGTTATACCCATTGCTCGAAACAACGCCAGCGGGGCATAAACTGATTCAGGATATGTATCAGCGATTTCAATGAGTATTTCATATCTTTTCCGAAGTTGCATATTCCTGTTATCGATAGCATCCCTGGGATGACCAATGGCGAATTCCGGATTTGGATGATTATCACCTGAATAATCCGCCCGCAACAACATTTCGAGTGCATTCATATCTTCTCCCACCGGATTGTCGATTCTAATTGATATGGAGTTTGACCGGTTCCCGCCAACCTGTACGGGTAAACATATGTCTTCCGGTATATGTAAATATATCGTGTATTGTCCTGGTCTATTTATATTATACCGCGATTCAATAAATTCTCCAGATTGCAATGACTCCCTGGGGCTTAGTGTATCTCCCATTAACGCACTTATGATAAGTGAGTTATTGTACCGAACTCCATTTTGATCTGTAATATGAAAACATTCCCTAAACAACTCAACACAAGTTATGATATTATTATCGGATACGTTAGTAATATTATAATGGATTAGAATCGGTTCAAAGGGTAAATAGGCATCTCTATCGCACCATATTTCCACGTCTAGATGAATATCGCTTCCAGAGCAAGGTTGAAACGACAACAGAAATACCACAAATAAACCTATAATATCTGCAACCTTATGAGGTAACGAAATCATTTAAAAGCCTCCTTTAATCGCTAATTTTCAATCATCTGGATCTTAATTTGGCCGGTGGCCCGACAATGCGCAGCAAAATATTTGCGCAGCATTGTCGGGCCCGCTTTCTCACTATTATAAACCAATGTAGTCAATTTTGCCTGTTTTAGCAATACTTATGGCAGGAACTCAGGACGCGCCGCAGGCTGCCGGACCCCGGGTAACAAACGGGCCACCCACCCTGCAGGTGGGATACAAACTGTTTTGTTGGCGCACGGGACGTACGCCAACCACGGATCGGCAGATCCCGGCAAAGGTCATGACATGTATTGTTTTGCCCGTCCCTTCCCGTCCCTTCCCTTCCCTTCTCTGCCCTTCTCTGCCCGCCCCTCTTCCCTATCACAAATCACAGACGGGGGCTTGACGATCTCGGGGGTAACTTCGTATCTTACTGCCGGGAAAAGATATATGGAACTCCCGGTAGCCCACAGCACGCTGTTGGGCACCACAGTTCTGTTGTATAGTAGATTTATGCCGATATCAACGTACGCTGTCCATGACCTCATCACGATCGGGCGCAAGCTCTATCGCCGCGGACTTATTGCCGGGTCCGACGGCAACATTTCCCTGCGCTTATCATCCGGACGCTACCTGATGACGCCATCGGGGCTCTCTAAGGGTCATCTCGGACTCGAAGACCTGGTCGTTATAGATGATAATGGCGCCGTCATCGAGGGCCGCCATAAAGTATCGAGCGAATATGGCATGCACCTGACAATTTATCAAAAGCGTCCGGATGTGAATGCGATCGTACATGCCCATCCGCCGTATGCCACAGCCTATGCCCTGGCCGGGGTGGCGCCGCCGGATAAGGCATTGCCGGAAGTTTGCGTGTTTGTCGGCAGTATCGCGCTGGCTGAGTTCGCGCCGCCGGGAACGCCGATGGTGGGCGAGTCAATTGCGCCATATCTGGCCGATCATGATGCAATCCTGCTGGCGAATCATGGTCTGGTAACGATGGGTGCCCATCTGGATGAAGCGTATTTCCGGTTGGAAACAGTGGAGCATTATCTGAAAATTCTGACTATCGCCCGGCAGGTTGGAGATGTTCAGGCGCTGCCTGAGGTCGAGGTGGCGCGGCTGGCAAAAATTCGGCAGGATTTGAAGCGAAAATAGCTATATTACCCTGATGCGGTCTGAAGGACCGAAGCCTGATGCTGGAGTGTGCCCGATGGATAGAATTCGTCTTGTCAATATGACGTTTTATGGTTATCATGGTCTTTCGGCGGCAGAGAAAGAAACGGGGCGCCGTTTCCAGGTCGATTGCGAGTTATCGACCGACCTGGCCGAAGCCGGACGGACCGATCGCATCAGTAAAACGATCGATTACAGTGACGTGTATCAGCGTATTGCTGAGATCGTTCAAAACACATCGTTTTCGCTGCTGGAGGGTCTGGCCGAAAAAATTGCGGAAGAGTTATTAGGGAATTTCCCGATTATCGAGGTAGTGATTCGCGTGCGTAAGATGGTCCCACCGATCGACGGTATCATCGACTATATTGAAGTAGAGGTAGCGCGACGGCAGACCGATCCCGGCAAACTGTTATCAGCGGAGGACAATAATGAATGAGATAATTTATTTATCGCTGGGTTCAAATCTGGGTGATCGTGAAGCTCATCTCCGGAAGGCAACCGATGGCCTGGTACATCTCCTTGGATTGAAGCTGGTGGTGGAGTCATCAATATATCACTCGGTACCGGTTGACTGCCGGGTGGATTGCCCCGAGTTTTTAAACAAAGTACTCAAGCTGGAATGCAGCCTTCGTCCGCCGCAACTCCTGGACAGCACGGAGCGACTCGAAGTCGAACTTGGCCGGACTCTCAAGGGCTTCAACGTGGATCGTGTGATCGATATCGATATCATCTTATTCGGCAACCGTATGTTCAAAAATGAGCGGCTGGAGATTCCGCACCCGCGCATGTGTCAGCGCGGTTTTGTGTTGATACCCTTGACTGAGATCGAACCGGATATCGTCGATCCCAAAACCGGGAAACCATTTAAGGAGATGATCCCCGCCCTGGGTGATCAGGGGGTGTTCAAGTTCAAGGAACGGACCAGTGCCTGAGGTACTGCCGAATTACATTGCAGTCGAGGGTATTATCGGGGTTGGCAAAACCAGTTTGGCCGAGCTTCTGGCGGACCGTCTCGATGCCACCCTCATGCTTGAGGAGGCCTCGAGCAATCCTTTTCTGGCCGATTTTTATAGAGACCGACGGCGCTACGCCTTCCCCACTCAGATGTTTTTCCTGATGACCCGTTACCAGCAGCAGCAGCGGGTGGTCGAGCGGGATTTGTTTATCTCACGGATTGTCAGTGATTATATTTTCGATAAAGACCAGCTTTTCGCGTCGGTGACATTGTCGGATCGCGAACAGACATTGTATAACCGGCTGGCGCAAATTTTGAAAAAGGACGTTCCGCGGCCGGACTTGGTGATTTATCTGCAGGCCTCGACATCGGTACTCCAGGACCGGATCAGGCAGCGGAATCGTGAATTTGAAAAGTTCATCGGCCGCGATTATCTCGAGGAGCTCAATGAGGCCTATAATTCGTTTTTCTTCCATTATAACAATGCCCCCCTGCTGGTGATCAATACCGACGAACTGAATTTCGTACGGAATGAGGATCATCTGCAGGATGTTATCGATCGCATCAGCCGGCCACTTGGCCGTACAACGTATTACACGCCACCCGGAAATCGCGATTCGCAGGCGCTATAGGCAGGCAGGGTATGTCAAAGACCGGAAAGACCAAGAAGATCACGGTACGCACTTTCGCTCGAAAAAAGAAAAAGGGCGAAAAAATTATTGTACTCACGGCCTATGATTATTACACCGCGCGGCTTTTGGAAGCCGCCGGGGTCGACAGCCTGCTGGTTGGCGATTCGCTCAATATGGTGTTGTATGGCAAACCCAACACACTGTCGGTCGAAATGGAGCAAATGCTGTTTCATACACGAGCGGTGGCCGATGGCGTCTCGGACTGCCTGGTGATCGCTGATATGCCGTTTATGTCGTATCAATCATCTCAGGAAACAGCAATAGTCAACGCAGGCCGCTTTCTGAAAGAAGCCGGTGCCGAGGCAGTCAAACTCGAGGGCGGGATTGAAATAGCGCCGACGGTCAAGCGGCTGGTCGAACTGGGGATTCCGGTGATGGGCCATATCGGGATGACCCCGCAGTCAATTCATCGCATCGGTCCCAAAGTACAGGGCCGCGATGAATCGCGGCATACCTATTTCATGGAATCAGCCCAGGCGCTGGATGAAGCCGGTTGTTTTGCCTGCGTGTTGGAACTCATGACAGTCCCTCTGGCCCAAAAGATCACCGAATCGGTGCAGATGGCGACGATCGGGATTGGATCGGGGAAATACTGCGACGGCCAGGTGCTGGTGATCAATGATATCCTGGGGTTGTTCGACGATTTCCAGCCGCGTTTCGTACGCCGCTATGCCAATCTCTCCGAAGAAATTTCAAAGGCCGCCCGGGCCTTTGTTTCGGATGTCCGCGATGGTTCATTTCCATCTGATGAGGAATCATTTCTCGAATGAGCGCTCCGAAGATAATCCGTTCCATCGCATCACAACAGCGCCTTGGCCGTAACCTGGCCGCCGCGGGCAAACGGATCGGTATCGTGCCGACCATGGGCTACTTGCACGAGGGGCATGTGGCGCTGATCAAACGGGCGCGCAAAGAAGCGGATGTTGTAGTCGTGACTGTTTTCGTCAATCCGACGCAGTTTGCACCGGGTGAGGATTATGAGCGCTATCCCAGAGACAGTCACCGTGATCTGAAACTGATTCGAGAAGTCGGTGGGGATTTCGTTTTCATGCCGCACATGGCCGACATGTACCCGCCGGATTATAAAACATATGTGACAGTTGAGGAATTAACCTCGGTACTCGAGGGAAAAGCGCGTCCGTCACATTTTCGCGGGGTGACAACAGTTGTCGCCAAATTATTCAACATCGTCCGGCCGGATGTCGCGGTGTTCGGGATGAAGGATTATCAGCAGGCTATGGTACTCAAGAAGATGGTCGGCGATTTGAATTACGCCATCAAATTCATTATTGCACCGACCGTACGCGAAAAAGACGGTCTGGCGAAATCATCGCGAAACACCTATTTGACTGCCGGGCAACGGGCGCAGGCAGTGGCGTTATATCGAGCGCTGAAGACAGCGCGGGAGATGGTGCGCGGCCAGAAAATTACCGACAGCGCGGTGGTACAACGCAAAATGCGACAGGTGATCGGGCATATCGCCCCTGAGGCGAGAATAGACTATATCGCGCTTACGGATTTCGAGTCGCTGCAGGAAGTTAAGAGTATTCGTAAAAATACGGTGGCATCGCTGGCGGTGTATATGGGGAACGTGCGTTTACTTGACAATATGAAAATCGCCTGAAATAATAATCCGGTTTATAATTTCAAGTATCCGACAGGATTGGTAATACGACCGGTGAGGGCCGAGGCCGCAGCGGTGGCCGGCGAAACCGAAAACACCTCTGCTCCGCCATTGTATTGAATCGTATCAGAGAATGTTGACAATGATTTTTCGCCATCGGCCGGGATCGGCATGAATCCGCCGCCAAAGCCGCTGCCGGGAGTTATAATTACCGCGCCGCTTTCCACAAATGATCGAATCAATCCCTTTTTAAGGGCATCGAGGTAGACCTGACGCGATGCCGGCTGAATATACAGGCGGGTATCGGCGTTGATTTGTTTTCCCTTGAGAATTTCGGCGGCGATTTTCAGGTCAGTGAACCGTCCTGCTACCGGGCCGCCCAGATAAATATGGTTTATCGGTACACTTTCGAGATCATCGACTGCAATCGGAGCAGTCGTATTGTCCGCCCTGGCCGCTACCGGCTTCATCGTATTGACATCAAGGGTGTATTTGGAAACATAGACAGCATTGCGATCGGCGAGGATGGGGGTGAATTGTTTCCGGGCCCGCTGGGACAGGTAGCGCCGGGTGGAAGCATCGAACGGGCACACCGCCGTACGCGCTCCGCTTTGCGGCATTCGGGCGCATAGTGTAAACCGTTCGCCTACCGACACCTGTTCGATCGCACTGCCATAGAATTCGATGATAGTACCCGAAAGGGGCTTATCGGACAACTGAGCCATGATATGATGGGCAATATCGCAGACGAAGACGCCACCGGGGATTTTGCCGGTCAGATCGATACGGACTGTTTGCGGAACGCGCATTGAATACTTGCCGCCGGATAAGATATGAGCCATCTCGGTTACACCAACCGGGACAGCGATAAGGCCAAGGGCGCCGCAAGCACTGATGAGCGGATCGCTGCCGATGACGAATTGTCCGGGCAACAGGATACCGTGCTCCATAGCCAGCTGGCAGGAGTCACCCTCGCCGATATCATAGAAGTATTTAATCTGCTGCAGCCGGGCGAAGTCGCGAATGATTTTCGGGTAATTAGCCGGCATGGGCGTCGTCGTACTTGATGGACCCAACGCGGCGACAACGCGTGAGGGATTCCAGATATACGTAACTCCGAGTTTCTGGAATCGCTCGACAATTTCGCTGATACTGCCGGCGACAATAACCAGATCGGGTTCGACGGCTAACTCCTCATCGATATCAATAGCTTTTCGGCCCAGTATCTGGCACAGGGTCTTCTGGATTAATGATTGATGACCGGTTCCGATGCGGCGACGGCTGGTAGTGTCTTCGGTAAACAGCTCAAGTGAAAGCTGTTCGAGTTTAAGCGCTTCGGGTTTCTTGGTGATTTTGTAGCGACGGCGCCAGTTATAAAAGGCGGCTTTTGAGATACCCAGTTCTATGCCCGCGTGGAAATCATCGCCAAAACGATCCCAGGCATCCTGAATGTCCTTTTCCGAGAACTTCGGAAAACTGTAGGCGGGAATTCCCTTTTTGCGGCGCCAGTAGGCGATCAGATGCTCGGTGACGCCATTGCCGAGGATCTCAGCGATACGTTTGTCAGTCCGATACAATTTCTGCAAGCGCAGCAATTCCGATTTAGTTGGCATGCGCCTGGGGCTCATACGGCGGCAAATCCCTCAGCCAGTCGTTGATAGATTTCATCAAGGGGAATCGAATGCACTCTGGTTTTGCCGATAATCGGCATAAAATTGGAATCACCCTGCCAGCGCGGCACAATATGCATATGCAGATGCCGGGGTATCCCGGCGCCGGCGGGGCGGCCGAGATTCATGCCCACGTTGAAGGCGTTGGGCCGCAGCTGCTGCTTCATTATGCGCACGGCCATCTGGGTAAGTTCTATAAGTTCAGTCGATTCCTGTTTGGTCAGTTTTTCAAGGAGACTGGTGTGGCGATTCGGCACGACGAGCAGATGACCGAGCGTATAGGGATACTTGTTCATGACAATATAGGTTTTCCCGGCCCGGTAAAGCAGCAGGTTTTTCGAGGTAAGCTGTTTTTCCTTAAACAGCTTACAAAACTCACACCCTTTTTCTTTTTTCCCGAATATATATTCGACGCGCCACGGCGCCCAAATTGCCTTGTCTGACATAGTAGTGCAATATACACACTGGCAGGCGAAATAAAAGGAAAACTTTTTGCTACTTATGCTGAGGAATGCGGGATGCGGCCGTCTCGGTCCGGCACTCGATAATATGCGAATCAAGGTCAAACGGCTCGATATCAACCGAAATAATCTGCCGTCTCTCTGAGAGACGGTTTATCATCGCCTTGAAGCTGCGGCGGCGTTCGGGATCGAAATGGGCAGCGGCCTGATCGAAAAACAGGGGACAATGATACTCATCGATAATGTGTCCGGCGGCGGCCAGCCGCAGAGCAATATAGGCGGCGTCGCGGGTTGACAGCGAGACGGATGTGTCCAGGGGATGCCAGCGATCGGTCACCGGGATGTATAGTTCGAACTGGCTGCTTTCCTGAGAGAAGCGGACAGAACGACCGTCGATACCGGTGATGTTACTCAGCTGGGTGGTGGCCTTTTCGCTGAAATCGTTGAAAGTTTCCTCAATCAGGCGATCCGCCGCCTTGTTCAGGGCGGCACGGGTGATACGAAGCGCTTCAAACCGTTCGGTCAAAGCCGTGTGTTTGCGTTTGAGGGCTTCAATCTCGTCCTCGATTTTCCCGATATGCTGTTCCATCTGATCGGCAACACCACACCGTTCGGCCAACACGGCGGCCTGTTCGCGGTAGGCATTGGCCCGCACCCGGAGTGCTGACAGTTTTTCCGCAAGTTCGGTAATCTTCCCCGCCAGTGAGGCGTAGGCCATAACCGGTTCCATTTCACGGTTCAAAACAGCGATTTCTTCCTCGAGCTGTTTTTTGATTTCAGAGAGTCCCGCCATCCCCTGCTGGTCGGAGAGAACATCGATCGTCTGACTGAGATTATCGAGGCTGATCATCAGGGCATCGCGCCGGGTGGCCTGTTCGAAAATCGCCTTAACCGGATCGGCGGCCTTGAGATTGTAGGTATCGTTGAGTTCATTATAGAATTGATCGAGCCCTTCGAGCTGCCGGCGAAAGACCTTCGTGGCGGCCTTTTTGCGATTGTAAAAGACCAGATACGAAGTCATCTGAACCACCCAGGCGCCGACCATAACAGGAAGCAGATAGGGGATGAACGCCCCGACCGGTCCGAGATCATAATACTGGAAATGCTGGATAACATAGCAGAGACAGACCACGGTCAATAGCAGCGTGACCGCCAGGAAATCGCGATTGGCCCGACCGCGCCGTTCAATCATCGTGTCCATACACTGTTTGGCCGTCTCGACCGCCTCACAGTGTTGGCCTTGCGATGCAATCAGGCTGTCGAAGGCAGCCGGATCAGGCAGAGTAATCTGATCCAGTTCTTTCTGGAGTTTCTGACGGTCTTCGTCAGCCTGCGTCGCCCGGCTGAGACTGGCCAGATGAGAGTGGAGCCGTTGTTCCAACCCGGCCATTTTCTGGTCAAGCCGGGCATACGCATTGGCGCCATTGAGCTGCTGTTCAAGTTTGGGAATTTCGGAATCGAACTGGGCAATAGTCGCCTTGACATCGGATAACTCTTTACGGGCCGGGAGAATTTTTTGAAGGTTAGCTTCAATTTCGTTTTTACGCCTGAGATGCTTTTGGATTTGTTCGGAAATTCGATCCAGTTCACGAGGCGAATGAGCGCCGGGATTATCCAGTTGCTTGATCTGTTCATCAAGATACCCATCGGCCTTCATCCGGTCAAAACCGAAAAAGACCGGTATTTCAAGCGCCGATTTCAGCTTATCCCGATTGACGTCGATGGCATCCGAGGCCTCCGATGAAAAACAAAATACCGATTGAAACAGATTACAATCAGTCGTTCCAAAGAACCGGGTCAGCATATCCCCGATAGCTTTGCCCTCCCAGCGACCATCCTGATTATCGACCAGAAGATCGCTGCCGGTACCGTGATCCCGGACAAGGGTATAGGTAAAGCCGGCTGCCGAAAAGATCAGGGTCAGCTTCATCGGTTGTTGCCGCTCCCATGATCGATAATTCCGAATGTTTTTTTTGCTGGTGGAACCACTCTCGAAAATAGCAGTGATGACAGCCCGCAGGACAGTCGATTTACCACTTTCGTTGCGACCGACAAGCTGGTTGAGTCCGGATTTGAACTGGATGGTCTTATCGCTGTAACAACCGAAGTTTTCCATGCGCAGTGATTGGAGCTGTACCCGTCGATCCATTTAGACCTCTCCCCGGATAACTTTCCCGCCCATCTCCCGGGCTTGAGAATACAGGTGAGACCGGTGCTCACTGTCGGCCTCTTCGAGATAAGTGATTTCCTCTTCGAAAACAGCCAGCAGACGAGTATGGTCAACTGTCCCGGAAGGCGGCGCAACCGCAATTCGCGACTTCTTCTCCCGGTTCGATTCGGTCATGAGATAGGCATACCTTTCGGTGTAGGAATTGAAGATATCGTCGGTACGATGCTGTTCTGTATATGTATCGGAAAAGGTAAAGACTGTCTTTACTATCTTGTCAGGTCCCGCATTTTCTTCCAGAACTCGTTGTATATCATTGGGATGGTTGATCTCCGCGGTGATTGTTTCGAAGCGAAAACCGCCCATCTGAATAGACTCGAGTACCGGGCGCCTGCCCTTCTCAAGCTCGACCTGAAGGATAGTCCCCTGGTCAAAATCACCGAAACTGAGCGGCTGAGGAATGCCGGGCCAGGCGATAGTCCCGGCCGAGGTCTTCTCGGTCAGCGGACGGTGCCAGTGGCCGGCGGCGATATAATCCAGACCGGAATCGATAATATCCTGGCGGGCAATGGGAAACTGGTCGGAAACATCGAGCCCGAGCCATTGCGGGGAGCCATGGATTACCCCTATATTTAGTTTCTCTTTATCAACAACCGCGAGGCCTTCAAGCGGCGATAAACACCCGATATTGGCCGCCAACGGTCGAAAATATATCCTGCAATCAGATCCGTTCAATGTTATCGGCGAGGCCGCGATATTGGCCAGAAAACCAATATGGGGGTTCAGTTCCAAATCATGTTTGCCATAGTAGGAACCAATCCCGAGGTAGTCATGATTACCGGGGAGAATAAAAACCGGAACCGTTGTCGTGTTGAGAACATCAAAGGCCCGACTGAGAAGACCCGGGGCGGGATCGCGAGTGTCAAACAAGTCACCGCTGATAATAACACAGGCGGCCTTAACCGATGCCGCCCGTTTGATAGTTTTCTCCAGGGCGGAAAACTGGGCATCGGTCACACGGTCGGCGAGATCCTCCGGAAATCGAGGGAAACGCCGTCCAAGATGGAAATCTGACGCGTGGATTATAATCACAAAAACAATCTGCCGTTTTTGCGATGTATCGGCAGCCTGAACCGATAACTGGAGTTTTTGAATGTTAATCTTCGATGAGAGTAAAGCGGGAGACCAGCTCAATATGCATTGTGTGCGGGAACATATCGAAGGGCCTTACGCCCTCGAGCCGATACCCGACCTCGCGTAACTCGGCGGCATCGCGGGCAAAGGTAGCCGGATTGCAGGAGATATACACGAGTTTCGGCGCCCGGATGGCCATAATCGCTTTAAGCGCTTTGGGATGCATTCCGGCCCGGGGTGGATCGATAATCAAAACACCGAAATTATGCTTTTGAAACTCGTCACCATCCATAACCTTATGGGCATCGCCATGATAGAACGTACAATTGGTTACGTCGTTCAGCTCCGCGTTGACCGCGGCGGCATCGATCGATTCCTTTTCGATATCGATGCCGATAACTTCCCTGACCCGATCAGCGGCACAAATACCGATTGTTCCGGCGCCGCAATAAAGATCCAGCAGGGT
Organism: uncultured Ignavibacteriales bacterium; assembly: GCA_964526635.1. Classification (GTDB taxonomy): domain Bacteria; phylum Zixibacteria; class MSB-5A5; order GN15; family JAAZOE01; genus CAZGLR01. The sequence goes on from CAZGLR010000050.1 coordinate 14,614, forward strand.
CTCGGAGCCATCCAGGTCAGCAGCCTCAATGGCGGCGCGATACAGGGCTTCGGTCTGTCGGGTATTGGTCTGGAAAAACGCCCCGGGATTGATGCGGAAACGGCGCCCAAGGACCAATTCCACAATATAGCCGGGACCGTGGAGAATTTCACGAATCTCTCCCCTGGCGATATTGGTAATGGTCGGATTAACCACCCAGACAACCGTGGTGATCTCAGGGACAGCTTCGAGCAGATCAGAGACAAGATCATAGCGCTGCGGGAATTCATGTTCAGCGGTTTGGATGGTGACCATCGCCTGTCCGGTGTTTTTTGCGTCGCGGACGACAACATAGCGAAGGACACCCTCGTGAGCAATCAGATCATAGGCCGGAAGATTATGACCCAGGGTCCAGTCGCGCACGAAGCGGACAATACGATTCGAGACCTCGGTCTGCAGGTGGCAGCGCTGTACATTAAACGTACGGTCAAAGCGGCCGCGATGATGCAATCCGAGCACCAGGGCCTCCGATTCGTTTTCACCCCGGCCGATATCGCAGGAAAATTCCATTTTGTTGCGATAATAAAACTGGTCAGGTGATGGCACAATAGCATCGACGGCGATATCATCGAAGCCGCCCAGGTGTTTGAGGCAGGCAATGACCTGGTTTCGTTTGTAGTGAAGCTGGCGCTCATAACCCAGATCCTGCCAGATACACCCGCCACAGATATCATAATGTTCACAGACCGGCTCGATGCGCTCAGGAGACTTCTCGAGAATTTTCAGGAGCTTGGCTTCGTTGTGCTTTTTTTTGATTTTGGTCACATTGACCAGGATTTTTTCGCCGGGTAAACCGCCCTTGACAAACGTGACTTTGCCATCGATATACCCTACCGCCTGACCGGTGAAGGCGAGATCGACAATATCCAGTTCGACCGTGCGCGGTTTTTTATGTCGTTGACGCGTACTCACTGTCGCGAATAGTAGGCAAAAAAGCCGACGCGTACAAGTGCAAAGACTGGAATCAGGGCAATCATTATCAAAGGATTGACACCACCACCCAGTAACTCGATGACTGCCAAAGCTATCCAGGCAACTCCGAGGACAAAGAGCGTTCCCCTATTAGCCAAAAGCCAGCACAGGCGCTGACGCTCGTCGAGCTTCATGGCGTCCATTTCATTTTTCATGATTTCCCTCCACGAGTTCAAAGAGATCTTCCACCGGCATTCCCAGAGCACGAGCGAGCCTGAAGGCAAGGAGAGTTGATGGAATATAACGCCGCCGTTCGAGGGCAATAATAGTCTGGTGCCGTACGCCAACCTGCTGAGCCAGATCCTCCTGAGTGAAATTAAGACGGGCGCGATGCTGCTTAATATGATTTATTAATTCCATGACAACCTCATGTATTGTTAACATTACATAATGTTATGTATACTTAACATTATATCAAGAAAACAACACATAAAAAGGCCGGGGTATTGCGCCCCCGGCCCTTTTAATAGGCTTGTCGGTTTAATCGTTTTTGGACTTTAAACTTGTGAAAGCGCTCAAAAACTCAATCGGCAGCGGAAATACCACGGTCGAGTTGTTTTCGGCGGCAACTTCGGTCAAAGTTTGCAGGTAGCGCAATTGGATCGCGGTTTTTTCGGTGGACAGCATCTGTGCCGCCTGCAGCAGTTTTTCAGAAGCCTGTAATTCACCTTCAGCATGGATAACCTTAGCGCGCCGTTCACGCTCAGCTTCGGCCTGGCGGGCGATGGCGCGCTGCATCTCCTGCGGGATATCGACGTTTTTCACTTCGACTTTGGTGACTTTGATACCCCATGGTTCGGTATCATCATCGATAATTTGCTGCAACTGCTCGTTGAGTTTATCGCGCTCGGAGAGCAGTTCATCGAGATCGGCCTGCCCGAGCACCGCGCGCAGGGTGGTCTGTGAAATCATCGAGGTGGCATAGAGGAAGTCTTCGACCGCGACAATGGCCTTTTCGGGATCCATGACACGGAAATAGATGACAGCGTTGACACGCGCGGTGACATTATCGCGGGTGATGATATCCTGCTCGGGGACATCCATCGTCACGACCCGAAGCGAGACTTTGACCATCTTATCGATCACCGGGATGAGCAGGATAAGCCCGGGCCCTTTGGCGCCGACGAGCCGCCCCAGACGGAAAATAACACCACGTTCATATTCCTTGAGTACCCGTATTGCATAGGCCAGAATCAGAAAGACGACTATGGCAACGGTTATCATACCCGAACCAAAAATGTTCATTACTCACCTCCGATTTTTTCAACTCGTACACGCATATTTTCCACTCCGGTGACACGGACACGGTCTCCGGTTTTGAGTGGTTGATCGGTCTTGATTCGCCACCATTCGCCGTGGATAAAGGCCATACCATCGGCTCTGACTTCACCCTCGGCGCCGAGGATACCCTCGCGCCCGGTAGTGACCTTCCGGCGGTGTGCTCTAACCGCAAAACCGGTAATGAGGAAGAAGAAGGCTGAGACGGCCACGACAGTAGTGACGATAACTGTCAGCGAAATCCGCAGGTACGGTGCCGGCGAATCAATTAGTAACAATGATCCCAGAATCATAGCCAGTACTCCTCCCACTGCAAGAGCGCCCCCGCTGGTTACTTTTATTTCCAGAATGAACATAATGACAGCCAGGATAATAAGCCCCAGACCAGCGTAATTTATGGGCAACTGCTGGAATGCGAAAAAGGCGAGAATCAGACAAACAGCCCCGACTACACCGGGGAAGATAGAGCCGGGATTATACAGCTCGACCAGGAGTCCCAGCCAGCCGAGATTGAACAGAATGAAAGCAATCGTGGGATTGGTCAGCAATATTAATATCTGGTCGCGCACGCCGATATCGTATTCTGTCACCGGTTTACCTGCGACGTCGAGGGTATCAGGGCCGGTGGATAGGATAACTTCAGCGCCATGGATCTGCGCCAGCAAGTCTTCTTCGTTCTCGGCCAGGAAATCGATAACATTTGAATCGAGGGCCACTTCGGCGTCTATTGATTTGCTTTCTCTGACGGCCGAGACAGCCCAGTCGATATTACGGTCGCGCTTTTTGGCAATGGCGGTGATATAGGCGACAGCATCGTTCTGCACTTTCTCGGTCATGACCGAGTCCATCTCTCCCCCCATGTTGACGACATGGGCGGCGCCGATATTGGTCCCGGGCGACATGGCCGCAAAATGGGCGGCATAGGTGACAAACAGGCCGGCCGAAGCGGCCCGGGCGCCGGATGGCGCCACATATACGACTGTCGGTTGATCGGTATTAAGCAGAGTCTGGCAAATCGAGCGCATAGACTGGTCAAGCCCGCCGGGAGTGTTAAGCTGGATGATGAGCAGTTCGCGGTCTTCGGAGAGGGCCTGTTCGATAGCCTCATCGATGACTTTTACGGCAATTGGTCCGATCGGCATATCGATGGTGACGCGGGCTACGCCATCGGCCTGAATAAGACCCGGGAGAAAAAAGCCGGTGAAGATGAGCAGCAGTGCAAGGTGTTTGTTCAGCTTGTTGAATTCTGTTTTCCTCATATCGTTGTATCCTTCCCGTACGGCGGCATCTCCCTTGCCTGCGGCAATGTAATTGTATTATATATCACTGCATATAATACGCGGCAACGATGCAGTTTATTCATGATGGCCGCCGGAAACCATAAATACCTTCAGGTGTTATGGGTAGTAGTAAGTAGTGAATTGACCGAGGCGATGACAACTAAAAAGTGTGAGGTTTGCAAATGATTATGGATATTACCTCAGAAGAGCATCTGAGCACAATGCTGGCAGACAGCAAAAAACGCCCGGTCTTTGTGTTCAAGCATTCGACTGCCTGCGGCGTATCGGCGGGGGCATGGACACGTTTCCAGGCCTTTGCCGGCGATGATGACCGTCCCGGCTATTACCGGGTACTGGTAATTGAGAATCGGGGCCTGTCACAGAAGATTGCGTCGGAAACGGGCGTGCCCCATCAATCGCCACAGGTTATTTTATTGGTGGATACTAAACCGGCCTGGAACGCGTCGCACCGTGACATCACCGAAGCTTCCCTGGAAAAAGAATTGATTAAGACGGGGTTTAATTAATATAATAATTCACCATAAGGGCCATAATTCTGTAATGTACGTAAATGAATCTATTCCTTGAGCCGATATTTTTTATGTGACTGTTACTGCTGCCGAAAAGAAAATAATCGAGGCCGTCCGGGCTCTGGTGAAGTTTGAAGAAGATCTCGGTGCCACCTATGCGGTTTTGGGTGAAGTTTGTCCTGATCTGGACGAATTCTGGTCGAATGCCTCATTTACCAAGCAGACAACCGCCAACCTGTATCATACCATTGCCGAAGATATCCCCAATAACGCAGGGACCTATCGGTTGGTGCAGCCGGTGAACGGATCGTTTATCAGCATGCAGAGCAGTGTCATCTCCCGAAAAAAGCAAATCGAAAAGGAACGGCTCATTCGTTCCGAAAATCTTCAATATTTTTTCGAGCTCGAAAAATTGAAATACGATGCGATCAGGCGAACCGGCGGAAAATCGGTGTTTCCGATTATCGACGGATCATCAGAGTCGTTCGACAAACTGCGGGGAATTCTCTCCCAGATACAGGAACGGCACCTTCGCCTGTTGCGCAGCGCTATCGAGTACTGTAGCAAAAAGAGCCGTCAATGCACGGGCTGATTGCCCGATTTTTCTTATTGTCCCCCCGGCAATTGATATTAAGACCTCTTTTATGGAGAGTCGATTTCTGCTGTTGACATCGAACTCGCTTGGCGTATATTGCTTTTTTACTCTTAGAAAATCGGGCAAATATGTATGGAGCTTGATCTTCAAGGAAATATAGAGCGGTTCACGCTTCCCGAGATTTTCCAGTTGGTCTCGACCAGCCGCAAAACCGGTACGCTGGGCATTCAGCGCGACGATGATATTGTCATGGTGTATTTCAAGAACGGCGCGGTGGTCTATGGATACGGACCTCGTAAGACATATCACGTGGGGCGTATGCTAATGGAGCGCAAGCGGATAACATCGGAACAACTGGACCGGGCGATTGCCGAGCAATCCAAACAGAAATCATCGGGAAAGCGACTGGGACAGATTTTAATCGAAAACGGCGCTATTGATCGGGCCGATCTGGAAGAGGTTGTTCGCGAGCAGGTGCAGGAACTGATTTATTCATTGATGGCCTGGGAACGGGGATCGTTTAAGTTTTACGAAAACCAATTTCCGACTGATGAGGAAATTACCGTCAAGATATCTACTGAAAACGTGGTCCTCGAAGGTTTGCGCCGTCTTGATGAAATGACCCGTCTCAAGGATTACCTGCCGGAGTTTACGACAATTTATCGAATTGTGCCATCGGAAGAGGGTCAGCGGCGCGATATTTCACTGGAGCCGAATGAGTGGAATGTGCTGGCGCTGGTTGATGGTCATCGTGATATCAATGGCATTATCGAAGCCAGTCCTCTGGAGGCGGTTGAGACGCTGAAACACCTGGCCTCACTGCAGTTGGCCGGCTTGATCAGCCCGGCCGGGATCGGCAGTGGCCGGGTGGGGCACCTGGAAGAAATGGTTGATCGCTTAAGTCATCTGATTGAAGAATATTTGACGCAGAAGGCAGGTCGAAAGACGACCCGTTCGCAGTCGCCGCAAACGGAGGAAGATCGATCGGAAGCCGTCGAACCGGTCATCCGGGCGGGCTGGAATGATTCTGGAGCCGATCAGGGATGAAGACCAAATCGCTGGAGCAGTTGGAGCAGCGGCTGGAGCGGCTTATCGACGGGCTGCTGTCGGCCAAGGGCCGTGAAATCGCGTTTCTAAGCGGGCTTAACCGCCTTGATGATATAATCCTGGCGATGCGGGCGGGTGAAGCCTCTGCCGTCGAGCTGGCCGGATTTTTCCGTACTCATCGCGACTGGTTGCGTCCGGAAGCGCTCAGCGATCGCCAGCGGGCGCGGGTGACAGCGTTGGTCTCGGAATTGATCCAGGAATTGCAACGATTTGACGATGCCGATAGTATAAAGCTGGGTCAGGAAGCCATTGAATGGTATCAGGTGCTGGGAAACAAAAAATCGCGCCTGACGCTCAAATCTTCGAAAGAAGAGTTGTCATTGGCTGATCGATATTGTAATTTGCTGCGCCGGGAGGCCGAAGAAATAAGTATCCAGTTGTCGGAACATGATCATTTGTTGACTTGTTTGGATGATATGCTGGACTCGGCGGAGAAACAGGGAAACCGCATGTATCATCATATGGCGGCGTCACTGATATACTACTTAAAGATGGAAGGCTACAAAGTCGATCCATATGTTAACCGGTTGCGCCGTATACGACTGGAAACAAAGATATAAAACCGATATGTTAACCACTGAGGAAAAAGCGTACTGCCGGGGATTGGAAGCGCTGCAGCGGCGTGAGTACGCGGTAGCGGTTAAAGAGCTGGAAGCATGTAAATCACAGTTTGCCGGCAGTCAGAATTTTTTGATTATCGCTGAAGCGGCGACGCTTCTGGCGCAACTGGAAGAACAAAAACAGAAAATGCGTAATGCATTCCATACATCAGAGGAGATAGAATCTCATGGCGAAGAAGCAAGCATTCGCGGACAAGGCTTCGAAGAAGAAGCACGTTAGCATTTGCCCCGTGTGCAATGGCGAAATCACCTTCATGAAAGTCCTCAAATCGACCAAGTCGGCAAACGGATGGAAGGTGACCAACAGGCCAGTCGGGGTCTGCAAGTGTAATGAAGCAGAGATTTATGGCTAAGTCGAACCCCGGCGCTGCCGGGGTTTTTTTTTGAGGATATGCTGACACCATCGCTGGAAGCGAATTTCTTTTCCCACGTGGAAAAGCCGGCCCGGTACCTTGGATGTGAACCGGGCCGTATTGTAAAAAACCATGACGGCCGCGTTCGTATCGCGCTGGCCTATCCCGATTTGTATGAGATCGGGATGTCGTATATGGGCGGGCAGATATTGTACACGGTCATAAATCGCCTTGACGAGGCGGTCTGTGAACGGGTGTATGCGCCGGCGCCGGATGCCCAAAAACGGTTGCGGCAGACGAATCTACCCCTGTTTTCGCTGGAATCGCATCACCCCATTGGTGAATTCGATATTGTCGGCTTTACCCTGGCCTATGAGATGGTATACACCAATATGCTGGCTATGCTCGATCTGGCCGGTATTCCTCTCAATGCATCCGATCGCGATGATTCCCACCCCCTGGTCGCGGCCGGCGGCCCGATTTGTTTCAATCCCGAACCGGTAGCCGATTTTATTGATTTTTTTCATATTGGTGAGGCGGAAGACACTATCCCGGAGATAGTGGCGTCAATACAAAAGACGCGTGGTATGAAACGACGCGAGCGTTTGCTGGATCTGGCGCAAATATCCGGGATTTATGTGCCGTCGTTTTATGATCCCGGGTCGTTGCAGCCGACGGCCTCCGGCGTTCCCGAGACAATAGTGGCGCGGCATGCTGATCGTCTTGGCGAAGAGATTTATCCCGAACAACCGCTGGTGCCGCTTTCCGAGGCAGCCCATGACCGGGTAACGGTTGAAATCATGCGGGGGTGTCCGCAGGGATGTCGTTTCTGTCAGGCCGGCAAAATTTACAAGCCGGTGCGGGTCCGCCCGGTACCGGAAATCACGCGTCAGGTAATTCAACACGTGACCGCCACCGGCTATGGCGAAGTGAGTTTGTTGTCTTTATCGACGACTGATTATCCGGATATCGAGAATTTATTAAAGACGCTTAATGCGACGCTGGATGGCCTCAATGTCAATTTATCGCTGCCGTCGCTGCGCCCGGCCAGCTTTACCGAAAGTATTGCCGAGGCGGTCAAACAGGGGCGGAAAACCGGCTTAACGTTTGCGCCGGAGGCGGGTACCGAGCGGATGCGGAAGTTTATTCGCAAGGACATCACTGAAGAGCAGTTGTTGAAGGCGGCGCGGATCGCGTTTGGCAACGGCTGGCCGCTTATCAAGTTGTATTTCATGATCGGTCTGCCAACCGAGACCGACGAGGACCTCGATGGTATTCTCGATTTGATTGACGACGTGGTGCGTGAAGCGCGTTCGCATAAGGGTCAGCGCCGCATCAATGTAACGATTTCGCCGTTTTCACCCAAAGCGCACACGCCCTTCCAGTGGGACAGAATCTGTGCCCCCGAAGAAATAC
>CAZGLR010000051.1:0-22796 GCA_964526635.1 uncultured Ignavibacteriales bacterium
ATCAAACTGCAGGAGGGTATGGCCGCCGCCGGCCGCATTTTCGATGTTCTCGAAACACGGCTGCAGGTCACTGAACCCGCAAATCCGGTCCCCTTGAAATCGTTTACCAATCTCCTTGTATATGACGCAGTCACCTTTGGCTATGATCCCGGTCGACCGGTTATCAATGATATTTCTTTTGCAGTCAAACGCGGCGAGGTACTGGCGCTGGTCGGTCCCAGCGGCGCCGGCAAGTCAACCCTGTTCGATCTGCTGCCGCGCTTCTATGATCCTCAGCAGGGTCGTATCTCTATCGATGGTATCGACATCAAGGACGTTTCTACTCTTGAACTGCGTCGCCTGATGGGAATAGTCACTCAGGAAACCTATCTTTTCAACGATACCGTGCGAAACAACATCGCCTATGGCATGCCCGGGACGCCCAGAGACAAATTACGGCAGGCCGCCGAGATGGCCAATGCCGCCGATTTTATCGACCATCTTCCCGAGGGCTATGACACCCAGATCGGCAATCGCGGAATCATGCTTTCCGGCGGGCAGCGGCAGCGCCTGGCCATTGCACGCGCTCTCTTGAAAGACCCCCAGATTTTGATTTTCGACGAAGCCACTTCGGCGCTCGATACCGAGGCCGAAGCGCTTGTACAGGAAGCCATCAATCGCCTCATGGAAGGGCGCACCACTCTGGTCATCGCCCATCGCCTCTCAACCATTACGTCCGCCGATACAATTCTGGTTATGGAAGACGGTCGCATTGTGCAGCGTGGCAATCATGCCACACTTTTGGCCGAGGACGGACTTTATGGCCGCCTCTATCGCATGCAGTTCAAAGATCAAGATACCGGTGCGATCGAGATACCATCACCGATCAAGTTACCGAAACAACAGGAGAAACGTACCAGAACATGACACCGGCGTGGGTAAAATCTATCGAACATAGGTTCAAGCGCATCGTTTTCGCTATCGCGCGCCTGTTACTGAAAAAGGGCCGTCATGATTTCTCCCGTATTGACGCCAATACCATCAAGCGCGTTTTGCTGATCCGCCCCGAACGTCTCGGCGATATGATTATCTCGCTGCCGGTCATGTATAATTTGAAGATGCGATATCCGCATCTGGAACTCTATGTCATCTGTTCACCAACCAGCCTGGCTGTCATGAAGCACGATCCGAAAATCACGAAAAATTTCCTCTATACCAAAAAGCCCCTGACCGATATCGCCATGCTCCGCGAAATCCGCCGCCTTAAAATGGACGCGGTCCTCGACCTCATCTACGATGACTCCGTCACCGCCCTGTTTCTCAGTCAGTTGACAGCGCGAGGAAAAGCGTATCGTCTCGGTGTCGGCAAACGGAGTTTTCAATCCCATTACGATTACACCACTGCGTGCCGCACCGGCCACGGGGGAGAGGACGGCTTTGCTCGCAGCGCATCCGAGTGCTTGACCGATACGCGTCACGTCATCGATATTACCGCCGAAGTACTGACCGTCTTCGGTTTCAATACCGATAATCTCGAAAGACACGTCCCACCAGCCGTTACCAATAATCAAATCAAAATGGCCGATGCCTTCATCGATTCCCTTAAAGCCGACAACGATGCCGAACTCATCGGCTATAATATTTCGGCAGGTCGACCAAATCGCATCTGGCAGGAAGAAAAAAACCGTGAACTGATCTCCCGGCTTCTTGACACTTACCCCTCGAGCCGCATTATCATTTCATTCGATCCCAAAGAATGGTCGCGCGCCGTGGCCCTGGCTGACCATTTCGATGATCGCGTAAAACCACTGCCGGCCGGGCTGTCGCTTCTCGATGTAACCGCCGTAATCCGGCGCCTGACTCTGCTCATTACTCCGGATACCTCGCTGGTCCATATCGCCCGGTCCTTCAAAGTCCCGGTTGTGGGCCTGTATACCAACTATGACTACAATTTCCTGAGGTGGAAACCCTATAATCAGGAAGTCGGCGCGGTCGTCTCGCACACCGAAAACAATATATTTGACATTACCGTCGATGAAGTCTATGATACCGTGCGAAAAGTTCTGCCTGTGGGAAGCAGCATATGACCATATCGGCCATCCTGATAACGAAAAACGAAGAACATAATATCGAGCGCTGTCTGCGCTCGGTCGAATGGGTCGATGAAATCATTGTCGTCGATTCTGATTCAACCGACAAGACCGTTGAACTGGCGCGGAAATTTAACGCCAAAGTGTTTAGCCCCGAATGGCGCGGGTTCGGTCCTACTAAACAATATGCCCTGGAGCAGGCGGGGGGAGACTGGATTTTGTCCATCGATGCCGACGAGGAAGTCTCCTTTACGCTGAAAAACGAAATCCTGCAGCTGCTCGATTCCGGACCGGAAGCCGACGGTTACTCGATTCCCCGCAAGACTCAATTTCTTGGCCGATGGATTCTCCACTCCGGATGGTATCCCGATTATGTCCTGCGTTTTTTCAAAAAATCAAAAGGACATTTCACCTCCGCACTGGTGCATGAAAAAATCGAAGTCGACGGCCCCACCCTGAGGCTCCATAATCCGATGATGCACTATTCCTATCCCACCCTGGAAGATTATATCCGCAAGCTGGATCAATATTCAAGCCTGGGTGCGCAGGAATTGTTCGATGCCGGGCGAAAGTTCAAATCAATACAGCTTATCTTTAAACCGCCCGCGTCTTTTCTTCGCAAGTACATCGTTCAGCAGGGTTGGCGCGACGGCTGGGAGGGCTTTCTTATCGCCTATTTGACCTCAACCGGGACGCTCCTTAAGTACGCTAAACTGCGGACTCTGAATAATAACTCGCGGCCGCTTCCATAGGTGGGATTCGGACGTGTCTTTTGCCATACAGCCATCGATTCTCCATATCGATACCGGGAAGCGCTTTCGCGGCGGCCAAAGACAGGTTCAGCTCCTGGCGCAGACGCTCAGGGATCAGGGGGTTCAGCAGGCTGTCGCCGCCCCTCGCGTCGGCGAGATATGCCAACGGCTCCCGGACATCCCCGGTTTCGATGTTCCCGCGCACCCGATCCTCCAGCGCCTCTCGCTCAAGCGGTTGTTGCGCTTTCTGCAGCACCATAGGATCAATCTCATCCACGCCCACGACAGCCGCGCCCACTCGCTGGCTTTGACCCTGAAGCGAACGATGCCGTCGCTTCGCGTGATTATCTCCCGCCGGGTCATCTTTGCGCCATCGAGCCGGTTCAGCCGCCGATTTAAATATCGCGGCCCGGTCGATCATTATATTGCCATCAGCCAGGCCGTGGCAGGTACGCTCCGCAAAATCGGTGTTGCAGAGGACAAAATTGCAATTATCCCTTCAGGCCTTGATCTGTCGGCTGTCACCAAAGCGGTGGAGGCGCCGCAATGGTTCACCGATATACAGAAGAAATACCGGTATTGCATAGTCTCGGCCGGAGCCCTGACAGCCGAAAAGGCCTTCAATGTCATGATTTACATGATGGATCGCATAAGAAACACGCATCCGGATGTCGCTTTAATAATAATGGGCGATGGGCCCCTCGAGGATTCGTTGACGGTCTTGATTAAAAAATTGAAACTTGACACTGTCTTTCTGCCCGGCCATGTTGAGCCCCTGAGTTCGGTGTTTCAGCACGCCGATCTTTTCGTGCTGACCTCGCGCTCGGAAGGACTGAATACCTCCGCCATCGAGGCCGCCGCCTGCGGCTTGCCATTGGTGACCACCGATGTCGGTGGTCTGCCAGAAATTGTCAGCGATGGTCAAAACGGCGCTTTGTGCCCGGCCGATGATCTTAACGCCTTTACCCGGGCGGCCGTATCAATTGTGGAGGATGATTCCTTACGGCAAAAGATGGCCCGCGCATCACGCGAGATCGCAGGCAAATTTGATATCCGCATCACGGCGGAGAAAACACTGGCTGTCTATCGGGACATTTTAACCGCCAAAGAGTAAAACGAGTGATATGCTGAATCTGGCCCAGTTCATAATCGAGATTGAGGCGTTCAACGCCAACGTCAACATTCCGTTGATTCGTAAGGCGTATGAGTTTTCCGATAAGGCTCACGATGGCCAGAAGCGGGATTCCGGGGAGCCGTATATTACCCATTGTCTTGAAGTCGCCTTTATCCTCGCGGCACAACATCTTGATTCCACCACCATCGCCGCCGGCTTAATGCATGATGTCGTTGAGGATACGTCCATAACCCTGGATGAAATCAAAAAAGAATTCGGCGAAGAAATAGTCCTTCTGGTTGATGGCGTCACTAAACTCGGGATGGTCAAATTCAAATCGCGGGAAGAGGAACAGGTCGAATATTTCCGCAAGATGCTGCTCTCGATGGCCCGTGATATCCGCGTCATACTGATTAAACTTGCTGATCGTCTTCATAATATGCGGACACTCCATCATCTCAATGGCGACCGTCGCAAACGAATCGCCCGTGAAACGATGGATGTGTACGCCCCGCTGGCTCATCGTTTCGGTATCGCCCGCATGAAGACCGAGCTTGAGGATTTGTCTTTCAAGTATATTCAGGAGGATGAATTCAGGACAATCGCCAATGCCGTCGAAATGACCCGCCAGCAGCGCGAGGAATACATCGACAGTGTCATCAAGCCGATCAAACGCTCCCTTGTTGATGAGGGCATCAAAGTCCAGATCTCCGGCCGGGCCAAAAATTTTTACAGCATCTATCGCAAAATGAGATTGCGAAATCTCCCCCTGGATGAAATCTATGACCTGCTGGCCATTCGTATCCTGGTGCAGAATAAGCGCGAGTGTTATCAAGTCCTGGGTGTGATTCATACGCTGTGGAAGCCGGTCCCAAACCGTTTCGATGATTACATCGCCAACCCCAAACCCAATGGTTACCAGTCGTTGCACACGACTGTCTTCGGACCGGGCGGCAAGATGCTGGAAATACAAATTCGCACCAACGCTATGCACCATGTCGCCGAATTCGGTATCGCCGCGCACTGGCTATACAAAGAAGGCCGCCAGCAGATGGACAAGGCCGACAAGCAGATGAGCTGGCTGCGTGAAGTCCTCGACTGGCAGAAGGACATGACCAACCCGGCCGAGTTTTTGGAGTTTCTGAAAATCGATCTCTTTCAGGAAGATGTGTATGTTTACACCCCGATGGGCGACCTGGTTCATCTCCCGGCCGGGGCTACCCCGCTGGATTTCGCTTTTGGCATCCACACTGATCTTGGCTACCATACCACCGGGGCCAAAATCAACGGCAAGATGGTCCCGCTTTCGACCGCCCTGAATTCCGGCGACGAAGTCTCGATTCTGAAATCCCCCAATCAGAAACCATCGCATGACTGGCTCAAACTCGTCAAAACCTCCAAGGCCCGGGCCAAAATCAAGCGGTGGCTCAAGCAGCAGGGCTATGAGCAATCACTCAGCCTCGGTCGCGAAATGCTCGACCGGGAGCTGAGGGCCCAGCGTATTGAATCGCCGGCATCAGGGACTCTCGAAGATATCGCCCAGGGGATGGGTTTCCTGTCTCCCGACGCCCTATTGGCTGCTATCGGGAACGGTACTGTTTCGGTGCAGTCAGTTATCACCAAACTGGCCCCAGAGAAAGAAGAAGAAGAGGATGAGGATCGGCCCTCGCTGGAAAGCCAGTTCTTCGACAAGGCCCGTGGTGGTAAGGGTATCCAGATCCAGGGGATGGGCAATATGATGTTCCGCTTCGCCGGATGCTGTCAACCGGTTCCGGGTGAGCAGATAATTGGCTTTATTACCAGGGGCCGGGGGATTACCATTCACCGCGCCGACTGCAACAATGCTGCCGAACTGGCCCAGAATCCCGAGCGGGTTATTCATGTCGAATGGGATGTCGCCAAAGATCAGGCCTTTATCGTCCGTCTCGACATTCTCCTCGAAGACCGCAAGAACATGCTGCGCGATGTTACCCAGGTTATCTCCGACAGTGATGCCAACGTCCGCGGCGCCGAATTGACCGGCAAAGGATCACCGGTAGTTGGCTCTTTCGTTGTCGAGATTAAAAACGTATCACATCTGAACCGTGTTATGGACCGCGTCAACAAAGTCAAGGGTGTCATCTCCATCGAGCGCGCCAAGGGTGCCGATCTCGACGCCTACTCCGGACCGAAGAACGACCGGCAGGTTTCATAGGAAGGACAATAGCAGGTATGGATAGAAAAGCACGTGATCATATCGTGGTAATCGCGATAATAGCGGTCGCCTCAGTCGGTTATCTGGGTTATTCGGCGATGGCCGATAAATCCGCACCCGGACAGCAGGGTCGCCGTCCGGCGCCTCAGCAGCAGCCCGCCCGGGATGTGACCGCCTTCGTCGAAAATCTTCCCGATGACTATACCGCGGTCGTTAATATGGCCAACGCCCTCATGGATCGCGGCGACTACCAACTGGCTGTGGCGACATACAGGAAAGCGGTTGAACTCGATGCCTCCAGCCCCAATGTCTGGGCTGATCTTGGCGCCTGCCTCCACGCTGTCGGAAACAATGAAGAGGCTGTGGCCAGCTTTGAGAAGGCCCTGGAACTGGATCCGCATCATCATATAGCGAAATTCAACATGGGTATCGTGTACTACACACTGGGTGATGATGCCCGGGCCCGTCAATGGTGGGAACAGCTTTTGTCAGAAAATCCGCCTGCTGATATGAAAGCCCGTGTCCTGCAACTGCTGGAAAACGTGAAGTAAAGCGACACGAAATGGCTTTTATTCAGGAATGGCTGCTTATCATCTGGGAGATGATTGTCAGATCATCTCTCTTTTTAATTGTCGGTTTTTTACTGGCCGGTGTCATCCGGGCCTTGATTACCCCGACCATGCTCCAGCGTATATTCGGCAAGGGGAGAGTCTCACAGGTATTTCTGGCCTCACTGGCCGGAATTCCGCTGCCGTTGTGCAGTTGTTCCGTTTTGCCGGTGGCTGCTCAGTTGCGCCGTTCGGGACTCTCGCGCGAAGGCACCATGTCGTTTCTTATCTCAACCCCCGAAACCGGTGTTGATTCCATTGCGCTCAGCTTTCGTCTGCTCGGACCGGTCTTTGCCATTGCCCGGCCGATTGCGGCGCTTTTGACCGCCTTCGTCAGCGGTCTGATCGGTCTGGTCGCCCTACCGAAGGCCGCCGCCGCCCACGTCCTGCCCACAGTCGATAACTCGCCGCAGTCGAGTCAGGGCAGGTCCTTCTGGAACCGGATCGTCGAGGGCCAGCATTATGTGATGCGCGATCTTGTTCCTGAATTATCCTATTACCTCTTCTGGGGGTTCCTGCTGGCCGGTCTGGCCGCTGCCCTGATTCCCCACGATCTCCTGCGCGCCGGTGTCCCCGCCTGGAGCCAGTACCTGGGGGCGTTGATTGTCGGTCTGCCGGTCTATGTCTGCGCCACGTCATCAACCCCGATGGCCGCCGTCCTGCTGGGACTCGGGATCGCCCCCGGGGCTGTTCTGACTTTCCTGCTGGTCGGTCCGGCCACGAATCTGACTTCACTGGTTGTCCAGAAGCAGATACTGGGTCTGCGGGGAACTGTTTTGATGACAGCTGTTGTCGCTGCCATGTCCATTATTCTCGGCATTATCCTCGACCTTACCGTTGGCCCCTCAATCACCGGCTTTGCCGATATCAATGCCACAAGCCCCGAAGCCCATTCTCTAATCGACATCATCTCTGCACTTGTATTTATCGCTGTCATGATGTATTTTATAACTCGGCATTATGGCAAAAAAATTACCAGATTCGTCTCAAAAGGCTGATCCAGTCAGAATTGGCCACTGTCTCAACTCAGTCATTTCATTCCTCTGGCGGCCGTTTTCTGATCTTCTCTATCCGCCCGTCTGCAGCGCCTGCGGTGAACCGGCCGACGCCGCCGGCCGTCTTCTGTGCCAGACTTGCTGGGATCGAATCGTGGGGCTCGATGCTCCCTATTGTCTGGACTGCCGCGAATTTATCGAGTTTCCCCGGGGATGCCCCAATTGCGGTTCAGCCGGCTTCCCGGTCTATGCTCTGGGCTATTATAAAACGATGCTTCAGCAGATAATCCATGATCTTAAATTCGCGGGGCTGAAACCATTAGGGTATCATCTGGGCGTCAAACTGGCCGGTCTGATTTATCCCGGAAAACCGCGGAAACAACGATTTGATGCCATCATTCCCATTCCGCTGCACCCCTGGCGGGAATATCGCCGTGGTTACAATCAGGCCGCCGAAATAGGTCGGGGTATCGCCGACACGCTGGAGATACCCCTGATCCCCAATGGCCTCACGATCTCGCGCCGCACCCGCCAGCAGGCCAAACTTGATCATGATCGCCGTGCCGCCAATATATCGGGCGCTTTCGCAATCGGGGAAGGGCTAATCTCAATGCCTCAGGCCCGGATTTTTCTGGTCGATGATGTCAGTACCACCGGTGCGACACTTCAGGAAGCACGGCGTATTCTCACCGCCGCCGGATACCGTCCGGCAGCTGCCGCGGTCGCCGCAACTGCCGCGTAAATTATTGTTGCCAAAAGCGTTGTAGCGCCGCAACATAATCTTATGGCGGATTCCACCAGACCAACAGACTACTGGCAACGGCGCCTTGAGGCTTTCATCCACAGCCTCGCTATTGAAGAGGGCCTTTCGGATAATACCCTCTCTGCCTATCGCCGAGATTTGTCCGATTTCCTCAGACACGCCGGCCGTCAAGTATCCGAAAAACTGACCAAACAGGCAATAATTTCATATCTCAATGACCTCTATACCCTGGGTATCGCCCCGGCGACAATCAATCGCCGTCTGTCGGCCATCAAGAAATTTGCCGGTTTTATCTCTGATCCCGATCTAAATTCCCATACTATCAAGGGCCCCCGGCTCAAACGAAAACTTCCGGTGGTTCTTTCTGTTTCGGAAGTTGAGAAGATACTGGCAATACCCGATAACACAGATAAGCATGGTATCAGGGATCGGGCTATTCTGGAAACGCTGTATGCTTCCGGTATGCGCATATCGGAGCTGATTACACTTGACGTCTCGGTCTACGTACCTGAAATCGCTTATCTCATGGTGACGGGAAAAGGAAATAAAGAACGGCTCGTGCCGCTTGGTCGCTTCGCTATCGAGGCTATCGATACGTACCTCGAAGACTCGCGGCCTCTTTTGGTACAGGGCAAACCTGACTGTAATCGCCTCTTCGTCACCCAGCAGGGCAAAGGCTTCAGCCGTTCCGGCATGTGGAAACTGATTCGCGGATATATTACCAGGGCCGGTATCAATAAAGACGTGACCCCCCATACCTTCCGCCACAGCTTCGCTACTCATCTTCTCGAAGGCGGCGCCGATTTGAGAATTGTCCAGGAACTCCTGGGCCATGCCAGCATCAACACCACGCAAATCTATACCCATGTCAACCACGAGTATCTGGTGTCGGTGCATCGCCAGTATCATCCCCGGGCATATACCACTTCCGGAGACGCCTGATGCTTCATATTGCTGCTCATACCGATGGCGCCTCGGCCGATTACTATCTCAGCCGTATTCTCGAGGGCGCACCATTTTCCCTGCATCCGTTTCATACCCTGCCGGAGTTGCTGACGCTGGCCCAACGCTATACCCTCGATCTGGTCTATCTGGGTACCACCCGGCACGAAGAAGAAACAGTCATGCGCATTGTGGAAACTGTTCGTTCGATCAAACAGCATACCTATCTCGCGATTTTGCCGACCATATTGTATCATCCCAAGCCATCCGACAACACGGTCGTTGCCGCTTATGAAAACGGCGCCGAGGAGGTGTTTCACGAGGAAGTCCCGATCTTCATTTCCAAAGTAAAAACCCGCATGCTCATCGAACGGTCCATTCGCGATCTTTCGGTCAATCCCTCGAGCCGCCTGCCGGGACCCTCGATGATCGAAACCGAAATCGACCGCCAGATAGATCTTAAACAACAATTCGCCGTCTGCTATGCCGACCTCGATAATTTCAAGGCCTTCAACGATTTCTATGGCTACTACTATGGCGACCGGGTGATCCGCATGACGGCCCGCATCATAAAGGATGTTGTCTTCGATCTCTGTCACGAGGGATTTGTGGGCCATATCGGCGGCGATGATTTCGTTTTTATTATCCCGCCCGATCTGGTCACGACCATCTGCGAAAACATCATTCGTACTTTCGATGTCATGATTCCATATCGCTACAAGCGGGAAGACCGCAAACGCGGATATATCGATACCAATAGTCGCCGGGGAGATATCGAGCGCTTCCCGATCATGACTATCTCAATCGCCGTGGTAGTCAACAAGGAAAGCACGTTCGCCCATGTCGGCGAAATGTCGCACATGCTGGCTGATTTGAAGAAATATACGAAGTCGCTCGAGGGCTCCAACTACATGGTCGAGCGTCGCCAGAAGTATTAATTCCGCAACTGTCGCTGCAATTCAATACCCGGTTCAAAAGTTGGATCAATGCGAAGTACTTCCTCGACCTGCTCCCGCGCTGCGGCAATGTTTCCCTGCCGTAAATGCAATAGGGCCAGATTAAAATGAGGTTCCAGCGCGTCGGGATCATGGGTTATCGACTGCCGGTAACGCTGGAGCGACGAGGCCGTATCGCCATTGATGAGATAGATATTGCCCCAGTTAAGATAACCAGGGGCATACGATGGCGCAATCTCCAGCGAACGGCGAAAATAATCAAACGAAGTCGCCGTATCCCCGGCCTGACCATAGAGTACACCCAGCTTGGTCAGCACGATATGATCACTGGTATCGCGCTGGAGTGCCTCGAGGAAGAAATCCCGTGCCTGGCCCATTTGGCCCGACCGGAGATTGGCTTCTCCGAGATTGAACCATGGCTCGCTGTGATCCGGATTCAATCGTGTGGCAATCCGAAGCGAGCGTCCGGCTTCGTCATACCGTCCCAGTTCAAGATAGGCGATTCCCGCCCCCAGATGGGCCTCGCCATACTTGGGATCAAGTGTTACCGCTCGATTAAACTCGGCCAGCGCCGGTCGCAGTTGCCCCAGTTCCAGGTAGGCCGAGGCCAGACTATGATGCACTACCGGCGCTCCGGGCGCCAGGTTGACTGCTTCCTGAAAGGCCACGACCGCGCTGTCGTACTGCCCCTGGCGCATATGGGCAAGCCCCTGATTGTAAGCTGTCTGTGATGGGTTCGAAAAGCCCAGATCAAACAGATTGATGTTCAACAGCACAACCAGCGCGACCACCGCACCGCCCGGCACTGCCAGTCGCCGCCAGTTACCTGCGCGAATACGCTCGATAATCCACAAAAGCGCCATCGCCGCAAACAGCAGGAGAATCGGAATCAACGCCAGGCGATGTCGCGCGGTGACCAGAAATAGAATAATTGTCGGAATATAGCCCAGCAGAAACAGGTACAAAAGCGCCAGGTCTTTTCGCCTGCGCCATCCCACCCCCAGTCCCAGAAGAGCCAGGGGCGCCACCAGGCCAAAAGGAAACTTAACGACAGTATCGAAAACAAGGATAGAGAACAAAAACGAATATTGACGGAACTGATAAATATCGGTCTGATCAGAATTTTCAAATCCCGAAAACAAGTACACCAGCTTTCGAAAAGTCAGCCCGATAAAGTCAAAGGGATTCTCGAAAATAAACTGTTTGGCCTTGTTGGACCAGAAGGCGGAGACCTCCGATGGTTTCAACGCATGTCCCACCTGCGCTTCGGCATATTCGGTCGTTGTCGGAACAAACTCGCTCCATGAAACACGGGCATCGAGAATAATCTCCGGCATCATCATTGTCAATCCCTCGGCACTGGCATTGTTGCCGAGATATAGATTGATCCCGCCCTGCGATGATATCAGTACAAAATCATCGGCCACGATGTAATTGCGCACTGTCACCGGTGCAATCGCCAGAGCAGCCCCAATCAGGAATACCACCGCCAGAAACACCGCCCGGGCCGATGAGACAAGCCTGCGCCGTTCCCAAAACACCCAACCCGCCAGCAGCGGCATCACCAGGAGAATATTGGGCCGGGCGATAGCCGCCAGACCGAAGATGAGTCCGATCAATCCCAGTGTTTGCCATTTTTTGTTTTTTCGATGGACGATCAGCAAATACAGCCCGAGTTGGTTGAGGAAGATAAAAATGACAGGAATCAACAGCATCGTTTCATAGAAGATCAGCATGCCGTACAGCGCATGCGCCGCCGAGGCTATCCGCGCCACTGTCTCAGAAAACAGCCGTCGCCCGAGATTATACGTCAAAACCACCGAAGCGCAGCCGATCAGCGCCTGCAACAATCGTACCCAGAATAACTCCGAACCGGTTACTGCCAGGAAGACAGCCAGCAGGTAGGGATACAATGGCCCTCGGAAATAGACCTGATCCCCCCAGAAATTCCCCGCCAGGATACTCTCCGCCCAGCGGAGATTCCAGGCCTCATCGATAATCGGATCATAAAAATATGGACTGGATGTGATTTCCAGCAGGTAGGCAAGGCGCAAAATCAGGGCCACCCCGAAAATCAGGATGGCCCAGGTTCTGTGGTCTTTCAGAATCTTCATATCAAGCGTGCTTGTTGCCGCCGAACGACCGCGCCACAAAATACAATATCAGCGCCAGGGCACCGAACGTGATCAGCGACAGAATCTGGCCGAACCAGCCGAAAACAAACGACTCTTCGCCATAGGAGTTATAGAAAATGCTGTATGCCGGAATGCCGGCAATTAATGCCGCCGACAGCACCCCGATCAACGCATCGCCCGCGACAAGTCCCGAAGATAAGAGAATACCGCCTTCCTGCCGCTTGGCCCGCCGCACCGAATCGCCGGTGAACTTGCGAATGGCCAGGGCGATCAGACCGCCGCTCATAATCGGCGTCGAAAGTGACAATGGCAAATACAGGCCGATTGCCACCGGCAGCGAGTTGATACCCAAAAGCTCCACTCCCATCGCGAAAAACGCTCCGACGATTATCGGTGTCCATGGAATATCACCGCCGATAACTCCTTTGACCAGTGTCGCCATAATATTCGCCTGCGGCGCCTGCAGGGGATCAGGATGTTCCGGTGAGGCAACAAATCCGAAAGTGTCACCCAGCAGGTACAAAGTGAAGCCCATGGCCAGCGCGGGGAAAAACAGCCCGACAAACTCGGTTGCCTGCTGCAAACGCGGCGTTGCCCCGAGCAAATATCCGGTTTTTAAATCCTGCGCGATATCACCCGACATACAGACCGCGATACACACTACCGCACCGACCGACATGGCCGTGATCATACCTTTGACATCGCTGATTCCAAACGCCAGCAAAATCAGCGACGTCACCAGCAGGGTGAATATCGTCATTCCCGAAACCGGATTCGATGATGACCCCACAATACCGACAATTCTGGCCGAGACGACCACGAAGAAAAATCCGAACAATACCGCCAGCATCGCGCCCAGGAAATGCAACTCGGTATTCGGCAGGGCCCATATCGCCAAGACGATCAGAAACGTCCCGATCAAAACCAGCGACATCGGCAGATCCTGCTGTGTCCGTGGGGTTTGATCAGTTCTTCCCTTGCCGCGATTGATAATTTGTGATATGCCGGCGCCAAACGAGGCTACGATTGTCGGCAGCGATTTGATCAGCGACATCGTGCCGCCAAAAGCCACCGCCCCGACCCCGAGGTACTTGATATAGAAATTCCGGAGTTGCCCGGAATCCATATCGGATAATGGAATATCGCCGGGAGAGATAATCATCCCCGGTATCTGCTGGCCGATAAAGGCCAGAAGCGGCCCGACCCCCAGATACCCCATAACCGCACCGGCCAGCATCAGAGCGGCGATTCTCGGCCCGATAATATACCCAACACCCAACAGCGCCGGGGTGGCGTCGATCCCGAGATAGCCGCCGCGCAGGATACCCTTAAGTTCAAGATGCGGTGATTCGCTCCAGAAACGGCCTATTGTCATAAATGCTTTATAGACCATACCCAACCCGAGACCCATAAACACTGTCTTGGCCTTGGAGCCGCCCTCATCGCCGGCAGTGATAATTTCGGCACAGGCCGTACCTTCCGGAAAACGAAGGGTGCCATGCTCCTTATGCACGAGATATTTGCGCAGGGGAATCATGAGTAGAATACCCAGCGAACCGCCTAAAAACGCCATCCAGAATATTTGCATCTTGGATATTTCATAGGTATAGCCCATCGCTACCATACTGGAATCGGCCGCCCAAATGAAAAACGCCGGGATGGTAAACGTGATACCGGCCGCCAACGATTCACCGGCCGAACCGACTGTCTGGACTATGTTGTTCTCCAGCACGGTCACGCCGCCTCGTCCGAAAAACATACGCAGGATAGCCATTGAAATAACCGCCGCCGGAATTGACGCCGAGACAGTCATTCCGAATTTCAAGGCCAGGTAGGCATTGGCCACACCGAATACGACCGAGATAATCGCACCCAGCACAAGTGCCTTGATCGTAACCTCAGCGATTTTCTTCTCTGCCGGAACAAATGGAGTGAACTGGTCACCCGGTGACAATGGTTGCTGTTCGTGTTGATTTGACGCCACATCTCCTCCTTTGACAGTCCCTTGGGCAGGGGGGAGCTGGTGGATTTTGAATAGCCTAACTTACCCCGGAAGGCATTTTGAGTCAAGGAAATAGATTGTTCGTGCCCGCTTGAAAAAAAACTGCTATTGCGAAATGCCGACAAAGCATAATCCGAAAGCGAATAGAGATACCCACGATGGGGTAAATCGCATGCGATTGCCTTAACTTTTTGCGGTTGTGTACGATACAATAATTAGACAATCTCGGATGCGAAATCGTCTTAAACTTACCGGCCCGGTAAAAGGAGTAAAAAAAAGTTCTATATTTTTTTCATTGCCACGGAACCTTTCGTATATTTTGTGTATAAGTCGATAGGAGGATGGCCTGATATCTGTTCAGGGCCGCATGGCACTCACTTCCAGAGCACGAATGGAATCGGCTTGAGGATGAGGAACACAGGGTAGAAGCAAGATGCCCTGATGACAAGCCTTTCAGTGAGCACCTTCCCACCCCTCATCTGTTATTTGCCGCCTCAGGAGGATATTAACGTAATAAGTAATCCAGTAACTATCGCAACCGTCACATGGAAGTGTCGAGGGGTGCGACTAACCCGAATCCTTTGAAGGAGGGGGTAAGGTTATGAAGCGTTTTGTGATCGTCGCAGTGGCAATTTTGCTGATCCCGGCCTTTGCGCTGGCAGCAGACAGCAAGGTCTCGCTCAACGCTCAGGTTCAGACACTCTCACTCGATCGGGCGGTCGATGAAATCGCCGTGCCGCTCTACGTGAGCCATGTTGATAACCTGATGGCTATGGACATTCCGCTCGGGTTTACCGAAGGTGCTGAACTTGTGCGCGTCGAATGGTCCGAGATGGCCGAAGATTATGAAATGACCCTGGCTAACATCGACAACGAAAATCACCGCGTGTTCATCGGTGTTATCACCATGGTCAGTTCCGCCCGTCCCGACCTGAAAGCATCTGAGGGCCCGCTGGCTCATCTGGTCTTCAAGAAGGACGCGGTCGCCGACAATGTTGAATTCTGGCCGATTGAAACCGAAAACCCGCATCATTCGCTGAAGTTCTATTACAACGATTACAGCAGCGGGCAGCCGGTTGTCAAAGCGGTGGAACCGGAAGTGTCGTCCTCGACTATTCCGACCAACTCAACCGCAGACATTCTCCCGGATGCCTATGGACTCTCCCAGAACTCACCGAATCCGTTCAACCCCGTGACCTCGATCAAATATGCGGTCAAGGCCGACGGCCAGGTGAATGTGAACGTCTTCAACGTGCTCGGACAGAATGTCAGGACGCTCGTCGATCAGTATCAGCCGGCCGGTGCCTATGAAGTGGTTTGGGATGGTACCGATAACGCCGGGCAGACCACTGCCAGTGGTATCTACTTCTATCGCATTAAGGTCAACGATTTCTCCGAGACCAAGAAAATGGTACTGATGAAGTAAAAAATCGGGTCGTAATTTGCCACAACGCGATTACGCGCTCTCCAAAATACTGCTAACGATGAGTCCCCCGGACTACCCGCCCGGGGGACTTTTTTTGTTGTATAAAAGTAATAGTCATCCGCCGGTATTCCTGCCGGTACCCCAAGTCTTTAGGGCGTGTTGAAAAAGTGTGTTTAATCCATGGTGGAATTGATTAGTAAGAGTTTTCCTCCCCGTACCCCACTCGGCGTCCGAGTGGGTTTTTCATTACACTTTCGGTCTCTCTACCGCCCCAACGTTCTTGATTTGTGCGGCTGTAACTAAATAAGGGATAAGGGATTTTCGCAAAAAATGCGATTTATAGATTTGAACTTGAATGGAGGAATTAGCCATACTTC
This sequence comes from uncultured Ignavibacteriales bacterium, assembly GCA_964526635.1. Lineage (GTDB taxonomy): Bacteria > Zixibacteria > MSB-5A5 > GN15 > JAAZOE01 > CAZGLR01. Next base: position 16,334 of record CAZGLR010000051.1, read on the forward strand.
CAGGGGGGCTTGGAAGGAGTTGGCAGATGCATTCAGGCCAGATTTTATTTTCTCAGCTTATGGACTTTGTCCCGATTTACGAGTTTCGCAAATGTGTCACGCGTTAAAGCGGCAACTACAAGGTAAAGAGCTTCTCTTGTTGGGATCAGTATCTGTGCATGGCGTTTGCTCAGCTAACGTACCGGGAAAGCCTGCGAGACATAGAAGCTTGCTTGAGAGCGACACAGGTGAAGCTCTATCATATGGGCATCAGAGGGAAAGTAACAAAAAAGCGTCTTAACCTTGAGCGAAGCCTGTATCAGATTCTACAGTTTTTAATCGTTATGCTGTTTAAGAAAGTGCCTATAGCACAAACACTTGGCAGTATTGACCCGCAAGAAAAGTTGTTCGAAACAGCTAACCAATTGAACCTGTTCAACTAACGTTGGAACAGTAGTGATAATTTATAGAAAAACAAAAATCCTCAAAAAAGCCCCTTGACAAGTCGATATGACAATCACATATTAACATGTGATTAGGGGAGACTGTGATGATATCTAAAACCGGTATACATGCCACCCTGGCCCTGGTTCATCTGGCCGGGCTGGAAAAAAACGAATATGCCGGCGCCGCCGTGATCGCCGAGGCCGTCGGCGCACCGCGTAATTATCTCGGTAAGTTGTTGCAGCAGATGGCTGAAAACGGCCTCTTGGTGTCGCAGAAGGGATACGGCGGCGGCTTTCGACTGGCTCTGGATGCCGACCGGATATCATTGTATGATGTCGTCGAACCGATTGATCATGTCAGCAAATGGCAGGGATGCTTTTTGGGCCGCTCGAGCTGCAATGAAAAGAAACCCTGCGGTGTTCATAAACGATGGTCGAAAATCCGTGAAGATTACCTGGCGTTTTTGCGCCAGACCACGATCGCCGAAGTCGCTGACAAGCAGATTTCGGTGACATAGTTTTTTTTGCCCATTAATCGGATAATCGCATGAGAATAGATATAAAGGAGAGAGCAATGAAACCAACCGCTGTCCTTTCAGAAGAGCATCGCGTGATTGAAGTGATGCTGGTTGTTTTGGAAAAGATGGTCGAAAAAAGCAGATCCGATGGGCGGCTTGATGGTGAAGATGCCCGCAGCGCGATCGACTTTATTCGCATGTTTGCAGATAAATGCCATCATGGCAAAGAAGAGGATTTACTGTTTGTCCGGATGAACGAGAAAGGCATACCACGCCACGGCGGTCCGGTGGCGGTGATGCTCGATGAGCATGAGCAAGGCCGGACGCTGGTGAAGTTGATGTCCGACAATATTACCTCTGCCGCCGCGGGTGATGAAAGCGCGCTGAGGGAATTCGGCGATGCCGCTGGAGTATATGTGGCACTGCTGCGTACGCATATCCAGAAAGAGGATACGATTCTCTTTCCGCTGGCCGATCGGGTCTTTGATAATCGCGATCAACAGGAACTGGAGAAGTCATTCGAAACAGTTGAGCATGATCATATGGGAGCGGGGACGCACAAGACATACCTTCATCTTGCGAAATCGCTGGCGGAGAAATACGGTGTTGAATCGTCGCAGGCCAATTTTGGTTTCTGCAGTTGCGGGCATTAATGTTACCTGACCTTTAATATTTTTGTTCGTAGCAGCTGGCAGACAAGGAGAAGATGGTTATGAAGAAACTCTGGATAGCGTTTATTCTGGTTGTCGTTCTTTCGTTCACCGTCCTCGGCTGGGGCGGCTTTCAAATATATCAGCAAAAACCGCCAATTCCGGACCGGGTCATTACCACCGCGGGGACGGTTGTCGTCGACCGTGGTGAAATCCTGGCCGGACAGCGTATATGGCGCGCGATGGGTGGCATGGAACTCGGTTCGATCTGGGGTCATGGCAGCTACGTGGCGCCGGACTGGACAGCCGACTGGCTGCATCGTGAATGTGTTTTCATCCTTGATCGCTGGGCGTCCGATGATTACGGGAAGCCATATGATGATCTGCATAACGAAGAGAAAGCCGCTCTTCGTGAGCGTCTGAAAGGCATCATGCGGGCCAATACCTATGATCCGCAGACCAATGAAATCACGTTTGATCCGGTTCGGGCTGAGGCCTTTGAAGCCAATGTCGCGTATTATCAGGATGTGTTTATGAATGGTCACGTGGAAGCGGCTATCCCCGAGGGCACGCTGACCGATCCCGATAAGATTCGACATCTGGCGTCGTTTTATTTCTGGAGTGCCTGGGCGGCCTCGACCGAACGGCCCGGTAAGAATATTACCTATACCAGTAACTGGCCGCATGAGCCGCTTATCGATAATGTCCCGACCAGTGATGCCATTATCTGGACCGGGTTCAGTATTATCATGCTTTTGGCCGGTATCGGGCTTTTGGTCTGGTATCATGCCGCCCAGGAGCATCAACCGATTGCCGACCGGGTTCCGACCGAGGATCCATTGTTGAATTTCGAGGCGACACCCTCGCAGAAAGCGACAGTCAAGTACTTCTGGGTCGTGGCGGCGTTGTTTCTGGTGCAGATGGCTATGGGGGTTATCACGGCGCATTATGGTGTCGAAGGCGGCGGCTTCTATGGCATTCCGATTGATAAGTTTCTGCCATATTCGATAGCCCGCACCTGGCATACCCAGCTTGGTATTTTCTGGATTGCGACCGCATGGCTGGCAGCCGGGTTGTTTATCGGACCGGCGGTCAGCGGCACAGAGCCGAAGGGCCAGCGTTTTGGCGTCAATTTCCTTTTTTGGGCGCTGGTTGTCGTGGTGGGTGGTTCGATGGTTGGCGAATGGCTCAGTGTGATGGGCAAGCTGCCGGGTGACAGCTGGTTCTGGTTTGGTCATCAGGGTTTTGAATATGTCGATCTGGGCCGTTTCTGGCAAATTGCGCTTCTGATCGGGTTGTTTTTATGGATGTATCTGGTCGGACGATGTGTACTTAAAGCCATCAGGGCAGGCGGTAATCATAAACATCTGCTGACGATGTTCCTGATTTCAGTGTTAGCCATCGGAGGCTTTTATCTGGCCGGTCTGATGTGGGGCAAAAACACTCATCTGGCGATTGCCGAATACTGGCGCTGGTGGGTAGTACATTTGTGGGTCGAGGGTTTCTTTGAAGTCTTTGCCACGGCTGTTATTGCCTTTCTCTTTGCGCGTCTGGCGCTGATTCGCGTGGCCAGTGCCAATGCCGCCGTGGTTTTTTCGACCACGATCTTTTTGACCGGCGGTATTATCGGGACGTTGCATCATCTCTATTTCTCCGGGACTCCGGTAGCTATTATGGCCCTTGGTGCGGTTTTCAGCGCGCTGGAAGTGGTGCCGTTGACTATTATCGGCTTTGAGGCCTGGGATAATATCCGACTGGCCCGTTCCACCGAATGGGCGCGTAAGTACAAATGGCCAATATATTTCTTTGTGGCGGTGGCTTTCTGGAATATGGTCGGGGCCGGGTTGTTCGGTTTCATGATCAATCCCCCCATCGCGCTGTATTACATGCAGGGCTTGAACACGACGCCGGTTCACGCACATACGGCGTTGTTTGGGGTCTATGGCATGCTCGGTCTGGGGCTGATGCTGTTTTGTCTGCGGGTGTTGTATGTACGGCGCCATTGGCGGGACACATGGCTCAAGACATCGTTTTGGACAATCAACGCCGGTCTCACCATGATGGTCGTATTGAGTCTGTTGCCAATCGGATTCCTGCAGACCTGGGCGTCGGTGGAAACCGGCTACTGGTATGCCCGTTCGGCCGAATTCCTCTATGATCCGGTGGTGACAGTCTTCAAATGGCTGCGGGCGCCGGGAGATATTGTTTTTGCGGCCGGAATTACGATGATTGTGCTGTTTATTTTTGGTTTGGTCACGGGCCATTCGCTGGTCAAACAGAGCGCCTCGGAGAAAATTAGAGCCCGCGAACGGAAATCGGGGTAGGGTAAATGCGGATGATTCAAAAGTTGCCCGATGTATCATTGATAAATCCGTGATCGAACAATGCTGATACTTAAACAGGGCGGTTTTTCACCGCCCTGTTTGGCTCTAAAGCTGGCCGGTGATCTTCACGCAATTGAGATTTATGCATTGCGAAATTCCTGATTCTACTTATCTTATTTGAAATACCGCTCCCTACCCCTTACCGCCGCAACCAAGGAGCTTTTATGCGCAGAATCGCCGTCCTCGCCGCGTTTATCCTACTCTGTATGATAGCGGCCGTATCGGCTGCCGATCTCTATCGCGTCGATGTTTCAAGTCAATTTCAGGCAGATGTACTCAGTGCTGCGAATGTTGATCCTGTTTTGCCTGTTTCCAAAGGCTATCTCGTGCTGGCAGAAACGTTTGAGGGCGAACGTCTGCGCGCGGCCGGATTGCAGATGATACGGCTGGCCGGCACTATTACCCGCGATGAGATCGCCATAGATTTGAGAAAAGACGATGCCAACCTCGGCAGGTTCGAGGCCTTGTATCAGGAAGATCAACTGCGGTTGTATCGGGTTACGCCGGCGGTCTGGGCCGAGAAATCCTCGGGCACACTGATCCGGCGGCTTCCCAAACAAGTCGTGCCGATTATATATGATGAATCGGGCCGTCAGCCATCGATCGCTGCCGCGGCCTCGATCGACCTCGAGGCATTGCTCGCGTCTATCAGCCAGGATTCTTTGTATTCCTATACGCTGGCGCTGCAATCCTTCATGGTTCGTCAGGCGGGAACCAGTCAAAACAACCTCGCCCGCGACTGGATTAACGATAAATTCGTCGAATTCGGCTATGATTCGGTCTACAATCAATTTTTCACCGAATACTTCAACAGCAAGTGGAACAACTGCTGGAATGTTGTGGCGGTAAAGCCGGGTACGGCGGCCTCGGATGTACATATCGTCATTGGCGGGCACCGTGATGCTGTCCCCGGCTCTCCGGGCGCGGATGATAATGGTTCGGGTACGGCCGGGACGCTGGAGCTGGCCCGTGTTCTCAAGGATGTTGAACTCGATGCCACGGTCATCTTTGTGACGTTCGACGCCGAGGAATGGGGATTGTATGGCGCCGAATATTATGCCGAACAGGCATATTACAATGGCGATGACATCTATGTTATGCTCAACATGGATATGATCGCGCATTATGAAAACACCAATCGGGCCAAGGTATACTATGGTACCGGTGATGTCGCGCAGGCGGAGTTGTTCAAGGTTTTGGCCGATTCACTGGTGGGGATTGATGCCTACATAGCAGGTCAAGCCAACAATTCGGACCATGCACCGTTTTCATGGTATGGTTACGATGCGATTTTCCTGCATGAGTATATCTTTTCTACAGTGTACCATTCCCCGCAGGACAGCGCGATCTATATGAACTTCGCCTACATGACCGATATGGTCAAAGCGATGCTGGCGATGGCGGTGGTCTCCGATGCCAATGTTATCGCTGATCCGTGGCTTGACTACAGTTATGCCCTGGCCGATGAATTATCGATTTTTGAAGCCGATCAGACCACGGCAATATCTGTCTCGGTATTCGGTATTAACGGTGGCTCGCCTGATCCCTCGACCGGTTTGCTGCATTACAGTACCGATGGCGTCACATATTCCGATATTTCCCTGACCCATATCAGCGGCGATGAATATACCACTACCCTGCCGGCGTTGCCGGTCGGAACCAGGGTGCAGTATTATTTCTCGATGGTCGAGCAGTCGAGTGGGCAGCGGGTGTATCATTTCAACGAGGGTGAGCCCTATGTTGCTTATGTCCTGGTGGATGATGGCATCACATTCCTCGATGATTTCGAAACCGACCAGGGCTGGAGTGTAATCGGTAATGCGACGGCCGGTAATTGGGAGCGCGGTGTGCCGGTTGGCGGCGGGGATCGTGGCGATCCTCCGACTGATTATGATGGCTCCGGGCAATGCTACCTGACCGGCAATACCGATGGCGACAGCGATGTTGAAAACGGTTTTACGATCCTCAATTCGCCATTGGTTTCGGTGCCCTCGGCCAGCATCGCGCGAGTCCATTATGCGCGATGGTTCTACAACAGTGCCTCGGGGACGTCGGCCGGCTCGATGCAGATCGATGTCTCTAAAAACGGTACCAGCGGCTGGGCGTCGGTAGAGTCAATATCTGCCGATCATACTGAAGCCGGTGGCGGCTGGTATTTACACGAATTCTGGCTGCAGGATGAACTCACCCAGCCGACTGGTATGGCGCTGCGTATTGCGGTCAGCGATTTTGCCTCGAATCCGGGAATTGTCGAAGGCGGATTCGATGATGTCTGGGTGCATTTGTATCACACCGATCCGCTTGTCATTACCACTGACTCACTGCCGACCTGGACCGCGGGCGTGCCATATACTGAAGAATTGCAGCGGACCGGCGGTATTTACGGCACTATGCTCTGGTCGGACAAAAATCTGGATCTCAATGGTTCCGGGATGGCGATCGGTTTGACCGATGGTATCGTCTCAGGTGTTCCCGCTGTCGGTGAC
>CAZGLR010000052.1:0-12402 GCA_964526635.1 uncultured Ignavibacteriales bacterium
CGCGATGTCGCCAATATCCGCGTGGGGGCCGAATATCAGATACCGTCGTGGGGGGCTTTCTTCCGCGCCGGCGTCTTCTCACATCCACTGCCATACAGCGATGATTTCATCGACGACGATCGCATGGGTTTCAGTCTCGGTGCCGGATTGTTAATCGATCGGGTTGTTATGGTTGATGTGGCGTATGTCCATGGTTCTTACCAGCGACGGTACACCGGTATCGGGCTGATTAACGATTTCCAGTCATTTGCCGAAGACAGCTTCGACCGCGTATTCGTTACGGCATCCTATCGCTACTAATCAAGCTGCTTCCATTGCTCGATAACCTCGAGGATATAATCTCCGACCGCTTCACAGACTTTGGGCAAATACGTTTTTGCCTGCTGATAATCAAAATTCGGCTCGCCCTCGCCCTCTTTGTACAAAAGCACCGATCCCGGTGAGGGATATACATCACTGCCGGGGCGCATCTGCCAGGCCATCTTGTCGTTGTATTCATCCTTGTCGACCAGGGCCGGATCGATCGCCTGCACGCACGCGGTTTCATCGAGACCGGCATGACCGCCGGCCTGTCCGAAATGCTCGACGGTCAGGTCGCCGATCAGCATCCACCAGTGGATTACCGCGATATACGTACCGCGCCGGTAGTGAATATCATAGGCCGCCTGCTTGAGTGCGCTGTTGTTGCCGCCATGGCCGTTGAGTACGATGATATACTTGAAACGGCAATCCACCAGCGAGTTAAGAATGTCGGTGACAAACGGCGCAAAATGCTGCGGCTGAATGGTCATCGAGCCCGGATACTGATAGAGTGATTTGGTGATGCCATAGTTGAGCACCGGGGCGATCAGGGCATTGAGCCGTTGGGCCTGAGACTCGGCGATCGCCTGCGGGATAAAATTATCAGTGCCCAGCGCCGCGGAGCCGTGGGCTTCCATCGTGCCGATCGGCAGCAGCACGGTCTTGATTGAATCGGGAACCAGATACTTCACTTTGGTCCAGGTCATCCGTTGTATTTGGCGTTCCATATCTTCCTCGCAAGATGAAATCAGGGTGAACTAAGGGTTGGGCGGTGAGATTTAATTGAAACGGTTGAGCAGCCGCTCCAGGGCCACCTCGGTTTCGCGCGCAGTTTCCTCATCGCCGATCATACGGAAATGGTTGATATCGCGAGCAAGGTATTCGACATCCTCAGGATGCTCCACCGCATACCAGAGTTCGATTTCCTCCCACGACAATCCGAGATCATCTATCGACGATGAAACCTGCGAATATATATTCGGTTGCTTCCAGTCAAACTGTGCCAAGGGCACCCGATACCCGCCGGAGAATCCGATCAGGTAATATCGTCCTTCGACGGTGGGGCCGATCACGACATCCTTTTTGGCCAGGACCGTAGCCGCCCGGGCCAGCATGTCATGCGTCAGTGTCGGCGTCCGGCTGCCAATAAACAGCACCCGTTGATATCCGTTGTCGAAGCATCGCCGAAACGCCTCATCCATCTTCAGTCCCCAGCGACCGGGGTTGAGTTGCGCCGCCTCGAATCGATCGCTGTCGAGCAGGGCGCGTTTGCGGCCCTTGAATTTCGTCTTCAAATAACCGACAATTGTTTCAATCGACTGTTCTGTTTCCGGAATCGGCGAGAAATACAATTTGACATCGGTTCGCTGCAGCGACAAGGCATTCGATATGCTATCGGCGATAAACGCCTGATGCAGCTTATTGACATCACTGCCGGTAACCTGATTGCCCAGATCCATCGATGAGCCGTCTTCAGCAACTTCCTGTACGCAGATTATCAGTGCATTTTTGTTTTTAGGACGTGGTGACATGATTCCTCATAGCTTCGTGTCATACGGTGCCGTCAATATACGCACGTCTTCTGTCGGCTGTCAAGGCCGCCCGGAAAATGCTCGGGAATTATTAACACGACTACAATTGCGCCGAGCCCATCTGGGCAAGCAACTCTTCCGATTTAAACACACCCTGGAATATCCGGTGAACATCACCGGAGGTATCAAGCACGATTACCGTCGGCAACGAATAATGCCGCAGATTAAAATGCGACATGAACTGTTGGGTGGCCGGCGAGTCGGCTGTCTCGAGTTGTAGTTTGATCGGCACGAACTGTTTCATCGCCGCCGCTACCGTGGGATCGCTGAAGACTGTCTTGTCGAGCTTTTTGCAATTAACGCACCAGGTCGCCCAGGTATCGATCACCACCGGTTTGCCTTCGGCGGCCGCCCGTTCCAGTCCGGTAGTCAGATCGGTCTCCCAGTCGATCAGTTTGTGCTCCGATGCCGAGGCAGTCATACCTCCCCCGGCCGGCAGCCAACCCATTGCGGGGGGCAGTAGCAATCCCTGCAGCACAATCGATCCGATGATCAAATATGCTCCGATGATAAACGCCAGAATCCCCAGCAGCTTTTTCAGCCGTGGGAAAAAGCCGGATTCAGGAGACAAGCGGTCAAACCCGCCGCCAAAGACCGCGAACGCCATCAGCAACAGCCCGGTCAGTATCGCATTGACTTCAATCGGGATAATCGTTCGCAGGAAATACAGCGCCATCAGAAGCAGCACAAAGCCGAAGAAACGCTTGACCTGGTCCATCCAGTCGCCGGAATTCGGCAGCGCATGAATCGCATTGGAGAAGGTCCCGATGATAATATACAATGTGCCCAGCCCGATGGCGAAGGTAAACAGAATGAGAAACCCGACCAGAGGCGAACCATAGGTGGCCACGTACAAGAGAATGCCGGCCACAAACGGTCCCACGCATGGTGACACGACCAGTGCTGCGATCACGCCCAAAACAATCGCGCCAAAGATACCACCGCCCGATTTGGCCCCGCCCAGTTTCTGCCGCAATGACAGCGGGACATTGAGTTCAAACAATCCGAACATCGACAGCGCAAAGATTACAAACACGATTGAGATTGCGATAACGACAGCCGGTGAGGCCAGCCAGGCGCCGAACACCCCTCCCACCAGCGATACAATCAGCCCCATGATGCCATAAACTACCGCCATTGAGCTGACATAAAACAACGACAGTACAAAGCCGCGGCCGAGTGATCGCTGTTGCCCGGCGAAGACACTCACAGTGATGGGAATCATCGGGTAGGTACAGGGCGAAAACGACAACAGTAACCCGGTCACAAAGGCCAGTCCGAGGGCCAGGAGATATCCCCAGAAACCGTACTTATCAATCAGTTTTTCAATATCTGAAGCCGGGGCCGTATGTTGGTCGGAAATGGCATCACTGCCGGCCTCAGCCAGGGTCGGTGCGGCATCGAAAATATCGGTATGCATCGCCAGGCCACCCTCGCCGACTATCACCGGCATAATAATTTCCGGCGTCTGCGGCCCGCGGCATTCCATATTGTTGCATGGTTGATACGTAAATCGCAGCGGGAGTTCATACGTCCCGGGCGCAACCGATTTATCGACGGTCAGTTGAAAATAGACATAGGTAGTGGCATCATATACCGACATTTCCATGCCGGCCAGTGTCATAATATGCCCCGCCGGATAAACGATGTGATGAGGTGTAATCCCCGGCAGGGTATCGAAAGTCAGTTCGGCCCCGATCAGCCAGGCTTCAGTCGGAGTCGACGAATTGATATGCCAGTCTGGCTGGATTCTAACGGCCAGCGCGGCATGTGCAGAACTTCCCGGCGCGACTTCACTAATTGCCAACAGCGGCTTCAGGGTGATCAGATCGGTATCGTCGATAGCGCCATCGTCGTCTCCCAGCGCGACCATCCCCTGCCCCGCAAGCGGTGACAGGAGAAACAGCATGATCATGGCAGAGACACAAATTCCGAGAAAGACATTCGGCCTGGTATTTTTCATTTCTTGCTCCTGCTGGATGACATCACTCTGTCTACGGCTAACAACACCGGATCGCCGACACCGGTTCCAATGGTCCGGTGCTGCAGATACAGTTTCACAATGATAACAGGATGAAAGTATAAGCACAATAGCATGGTGAAGCAAGGGTCCGGGGTGAGGCTATCGCGTCGAACGTTCTTTGAGAATATTATTGAGCGCTTCTGATATTCCGGCTTTAAGGATCTCGAAAATTTGCCGCTGATCGAGATTAGCCACGATTTTATCGGCAACGCGGCGCCCAATAGCGTCCATCAAATCCCGGGACATGATCTGAATATCGGCCGAAGTGATCTTCTCCAACGCCTCTTCCCAATAGAGACTGCCCGAAGCCGAATGCGCAGCCGGTTCTGCCGGCACTCTCGCTTCCGGGACATCCGGGGGAAGCTCGGCATCTGACAATTTCTCCATTTCCTTCTTGAACTCGGAGATAAACTGATCGACGGACTCATTGTGGGCGTGCGCATTGGTGTTGCTTGAGGCCGGCGGCGGGACTTCCGATTTCGGAGGCGGAGCCGATGGGGCCAGATTATGATCCACCGGTTCGATCTTCAGTGATCCGCTTGCGTTGGCCTGTGGCGGCGGACCCTGAACTTCTTTCTGCATTTCGTTGATAAACCAGTTGTAATCGTGTGTCTCGTCTTCCTTGTGCTGAGCCTCGTCAATCTGCTTATTAACGCTATCCGGTGAAATTATTCCATATTGATCAGGAACGATTTCGATTTTACTGGATTCGGACATTTGATCGGCGGGACGGGCGGTTTCTCTGTCTTCACGAACGCCGAGAAAGCTGTCTTCCGATGGCGGTTTTTGTGACTCCTGTGATGGCGGCGCCGTCTGCTGGGGCTGATCCGGAGGAATATTTATTTCATCGGGCTTCTTGCGCGTGACTGCGGAATCCTCTTTGGCGCCCTCGTAATCATAACCGATCATCGATTCCTTATCCGGCTTCTGATTCAGTGTCCGAAATACGCCGGTATCGTTGCCGATAACCTCGGTGTCTTCGACATCCAGCTTATCGAGTCCCAGAGCGGCATCGATTAAGTCTTCTTCGACATCCAGCTCTGATAAACCGCCATCATGAGGCATCTGAGGCTGTACCGGTATTCCCGTGAAGGCGGTCACGGCCTCGACAAATTCTCTGGGCGTAAACGGTTTATTGATAATCGCTTCAGGTGGATAGGGTAATTCTCCGGCCGCGGCATCATGCAGAAGCAACAACGGTATCCCGGAGATCAGATCATTATCCGAGACGGCATCGTACATTGTTTTGCCCTGACTGTCGGTGATATCCGAGGCGACAATCAGCAGATCGATTTTGCTGCTTTTAAGAATTTCCAGCGCCGCCGGAACCGTATCGGCGGCAAGCACATCAAAGCCGCTCTGGCGCAACAGTGATTCAGCAATACCCCTGACAGCTAATGATGTTTCGACAATGAGAACGGATTTTGCCATGGATGCCTATTTTTCCTTTTTCGACAGCATTTCACTGGCATTTCCCAGAAAATCACGTTCTTCCTGGGTTATATTTTCATAGCCGACCGCATTGATCTTATCCAGTATCTGATCGACCCTCTGCATTATTTCTTCGGTACGTTGGCGGTTTTTCTCCAGTTTACGCGATTTCTTCCGATACCGCAAGCGCTTAAACCAGCGCATCGGGGACAGCCAGCCGAAAATATTCTTCAGCCGCCAGTCCAGTTTGAGATAGAGAAAACCGACCACCGCACCGCCCAAATGGGCCAGGTGACCGACACTGCTGTTGACGGCATTAAACGACGCCAGAAATTCAAATGCAACGAAAAAGATGACCGCGTACTTGACCTTAATCGGAAACAGGAAAAACAGGTAAATATACCTGTTAGGGAACATCAAGGCATACGCCGCCAGAAGTCCGTAAATCGCCCCCGAAGCTCCGATGGTAGGAATTGTCGACGAAGGCATAAACGCTACCGTAAAGACCCCCCCGGCAATCCCGGTCAGAAAATAATACTTGAGAAACGGTTTCGGACCCCACGCATATTCGAGTTCCGTACCGAACATCCAGAGGATGAACATGTTCATGAAAATATGAAACAGCCCGCCATGCAAAAACATGTACGTAAAAAGCTGATACACCAGCGGACCGGTCAGAACATCATTAGGCGTCAGGCCGAGGGTTTTGACCATCGCGGCGCCGAATATAAACTGCAGCACGTACATCACCCCGTTGGCAATCAACAGGGCCCGTACCGCGGGCGGAATATTCGACATAATGCTGCCGCCGCCGGGACGGAATTGCGAAGTGTGGTAGGAACCTCTCATCAATGTCTACAGTATCGGCATACTCTCAGGGGTTATTTACATAGTGACTATTACTTATACGGCCGGCTAATCAGGCGGTTTCGCCTCCCGGCCGCCATATCAGTGCTTTTCTGACTTATCCGAGGACTCCTCCGGAGTCTTTTGCGGCTGAACGTCGCAACCCCGGGTGCTTCAGGTGGGAACGCCCAGGCGCGGCAGAACAAATTGGGTCAGGATAATCCATACCGCGGCAAAGAGTATCAGCCATAAAATATCACTCATTCTGATGCCCGCCTATGATGTCATGCGTAAGTGTTCTTTTTTCATACAGCGATCCATAATGATCGGCACTTCGGCCTCGGTCGCCAATTTATAGGACTCTTCGGAAACAATGCCCTCCTGCAGCCAGACTGCTCCTGCCCCGATCGCGATTGCCTCTTCAATAATCGGCGGGGTTGCCTCGGCTTTGCGAAAGATATCGACGACATCAATCGGCCGCGCCACCGATTTTAAATCTGGAAACGCCTTCAGTCCCAGAATTTCCGACTCGCCCGGGTTGATCGGAATAATCTCATAGCCGTTTTCCTTGAGATATTTCCCGACTTGATGGGACGCCCGTTCAGCATTACCGGACATCCCCACCACCGCGACGGTTTTCGCCTGCTTCAAGAGATCCTGGATGTCATCCGTCTTCGGGTTGGTCCAGTTTTGATCCTGTTGGGAAGCCATATTGCTTTAACCCAGTACCTTTTCGACCCGGGCGATCAGTTGCGCTTTGGGCACAGCGCCGACAACCTGATCAACCACTTCACCGTTTTTGAAGAACAACAGCGACGGTATCGACATAATTGAAAATGAGGCCGGCGTTTTCGGATTGGAATCGACATCCATCTTGGCCACTTTTATCTTTCCATCGAATTCTTCGGCGATTTCTTCGACTACCGGGGCAATCATCTTACAGGGCCCGCACCAGGCCGCCCAGAAATCCACGAGCACAGGAATATCGGACTTCTTGACATCAGATTCGAAGCTGTCATCAGTTACTTGAACCGGTTTGGACATGTTTCCTCCCAAAATGTTGATCGTATGTTATCATTGTCTGTAACAGAGAATTACTGCATCGGTTCCCCAATGCATCAGCCGCGTCCAAGGAAATAGCGTCGCGTTTGAAAATACGCCATCGCCCCTGAATCGCAACTACTTTTTTGATCGCGGTCGCCCCATTTTGATTCAAATAATTTTGCCCCCCTCCAAATCACCGTTGACTTGCCGCCCGGTATCGCCTACTTTCAGCCCACCATGCGTATTGTCTTACAACGGGTAAGTTCCGGCTCGGTGACAGTTTTCGACGATAACTCACCCGACGGCCGCCGGACCGGCGAGATATCCCACGGAATAGTGCTCCTGGTCGGATTTCATCGCGACGATCAGATTGACGCTATGGCCCGCCTGGCCAAAAAAGTCCTGGATTTGCGTATTTTTGAGGATGAAAATGGCAAAATGAATCGATCGATCCTCGATATAAGCGGCCAACTTCTTGTCATTTCACAATTTACGCTCTACGGCGATACGCGCAAAGGCCGCCGACCGGGATTTTCCGACGCTATGCCGCCCGACCGCGCCGAACCGATGTATATTCAATTCGTCGAACTTTTAATCGACTCCGGCCTTGATGTCCAAACCGGGGAATTCGGCGCCAAAATGGCCGTGGAAATCAATAACGACGGGCCGGTAACTTTTATCCTCGATCATGATGTATCCTGATCTCATCAAAATGGCCGAAACTCGGGGACTGGTGCTCGCCTCGGGCTCGCCCCGCCGGCGGGAGTTACTCACCCAGGCCGAAATTGACTTCGATATTGTCATTCCCGATATCGACGAAGAACTCACCGAGGGCCTGACCCCGGCTGAACAGGTTCTAAACCTGGCCCGACAGAAGGTTACCGCCGTGCCCCATGACGGCCGCCGAGTCTATCTCAGTTGCGATACGATTGTTGTTCTCGATGATGAGATACTGAACAAGCCGGAAGATGAGGACCATGCTTTCGACATGCTCTCCCGTTTATCGGGACGGACCCATTCGGTGTTTTCCGGTCTGGTACTCTTTGATGCGCACCGTAATGAAATGGTCGATGGTTTCGACGAAAGCCGTGTGCATTTCAACCATGTCACCGATGAACAAATCCGTAACTATATTGCCGGCGGGGAACCCATGGATAAGGCGGGAGCCTATGGCATACAAGGGCTCGGCCGATTTTTAGTTGACAGTGTCGAGGGGAACATTGATACTGTCATTGGTCTGCCTATGGGGGTTTTGGACACCTTAGCGGAACGGATTATGGCATTTTATGGCTGATATATATAAAAAAATCGGGGATGTCCTTGCGGCTGCCCGTAAAGAGCAGGACAAATCTTTCGAAGAAGTTTCCGAAGCCACTCGCATCGCGACCAAACACCTGGAAGCAATCGAGAACGGCGATCCCTCCGGGGTGCCGTCGGAACCCTATTTCCACCTCTTCGCCAAGAGTTATGCCCAGCATATCGGGGTTGATCCAGCGCTTATTGCCGAAATGGCCGAACAACCCGAAACCGGCACCGGTGCCGTCGGGAAACGCAGCCGTAGTTCGGGTGGACAACCTAATACAGAAGAACCGGAATCATCTCATTTTGGCCGCAATCTAATCATCTTTTTGGCGCTTGCAACACTTGTCTTTGCCGCGATACTCATTTATGGCCGTTTCTTCTCCGAATCCCCCCGCCTGACGACGTCATCCGATGCCAGCCATGAAGTCGACCAGACCACCGAGGCGGCCGATGAAAATGCCGTACCAGGCGACCTTATGGCCTACCTTGATTTTCCTTCGGAGCCCTATTCCAAACCCGCGCCGCTCAAACTGGCTCTTCGGGCGAAACAGGATGTCTGGGTGGTGGTCAGCCGCGATGGTGACACCGTTCTCAATCGCCAGCTCACGGCCGGCAGCACCCGTGAATACGAAGCCCGGAGCCGTTTTGTGCTCTCGCTGGGTATTTCCACCGCGGTCGAGATCAGCCTGAATGACACTCTTCTCCCGCCGCTTTCCAGTCAGGCGCGAACTATTACCGGCCTTGAGATCAATCAGGTCAATTACCAGGGGTTTATGCCTCGGCCGGAGGATACCATGACGACCGCAACAACCGCAGCGCAGCGAGAAGAACCGTCACCGCCACAGATTGAACATAATACGACCGCCGAGACACCCGCACCGGCCCCATCTGCGGCCGATACCATAGGGAATACACCGGATGGGATTTAAGGCGCTTATCGCCAGATTGAGTCTGTTGCGGGCATCGGCCCGCGTCAAGCCGGAACCATTGTCGCTGCCGTTGACATTGATGGGCAAAAAGATTCTGGTGCTGCTGCCGCCGGAGCAAAAGGATTTGACCGTCATCAAGCAGATTCTGCCCGACCTGATCCGTCTTTTCGGCGACAACAGTGTCCACCTGCTGGCCTATCCCGACACCCAGGTCCGGTCGATTTTTCCCTCGAAGGGACTGCATATCATCTCACCGAGTAAATCGGTCATGAACTGGTATCATCTCCCAACCAGAGAATACATGGAAAAGCTATCTTCTGAAAAGTTCAACTATGTCTTTGATACCAACCTCGAACAGAACCGTTTTGCCGCCCGCCTGCTGCTTTTGTTTCCGGCCGCGGTGCGCTTCGGTTCCTCCGGTCTGGGACAGCCGTATATCAATTTGGAAATCAAGACGAAGTACCTGCGTGACCGTCGCCTGATCTACCGGTCAATTCTCGAAGTCCTGGAAAATATTTCCCGGACCGACGAATCGGTACCCACCTGATGTTTGCAAGGAGCGCATCGTGTATCTGAAAAAACTCGAAATGGTCGGTTTTAAATCATTTCCTGAAAAGACGGCTTTCCTTTTCAACGAGGGCATCACCTGCATTGTCGGTCCCAATGGGTGCGGCAAGACCAACCTGATGGACGCTATGCGATGGGTGCTCGGCGAGCAGAAGACCTCTCTCCTGCGCGGCCACAAAATGGAAGAAGTCATTTTCGCCGGTACCCGCTCGATGAAACCGCTGGGCATGGCCGAGGTGCAGCTCCATATCGAAAACCGCGATGGCTCTCTGGCTTCACAATACAACGAAGTCCAGATTGCCCGCCGCCTGTTCCGCTCCGGCGAATCGGAATACCTGCTCAATAAAGTGCCCTGCCGATTGAAAGACATTACCGAACTGTTTGCCGATACCGGGCTTGGCTCACATGCCTATGCCATCATCCAGCAGGATATGATCGATGCTATCCTCTCCGACAAGGCCGATGAACGGCGTTTCCTCTTTGAAGAAGCGGCCGGTATCACCCGTTATAAACATCGTAAAAAGGCCGCCGAACGAAAACTCGAGGCGACCGAACATGATCTGCTGCGTCTGAAGGATATTCTGGCCGAAGTCACGACCCGGGTCAATTCGCTCAAACGTCAGGTTAACAAAGCCAAACGGTACAAAGAAGCTACCGAAGAACTCGAGTCCTGGGAATTGTACGATGCCCGCTCCCGCTATGTTCGCCTTGAAGAAAAGCAGCGGGAAACACGACTCGAATTACGCCGCATCCGTGATCAGAAAATGGCGATCGATACGCAACTCGATGGTCGTTTCGCCGATCTCGAAAAAGCCCGGGCCGATTTGACGGGTATGGATACTGAACTTTCGACTATTTCCGCGACTGTTTTTGAATTTTCCGAAAACGCACACCAGCTTGAAACCGAAATTTCGGTTCGGCGTGAGAAACGTCAGAACCTGCTCGACACGGCTGCACACGATCGCGATGATATCGACGCCCTGCAGCGCCGGGACGAGGCTATCACAGTCGAAAAACAGCGTTTTGCCGAACAACTCAGCGAACTCGAGACCAAACTCGAAGCGGCCACCGCCGAATTGCAGCAGGCGCTCGACGCCCAGAAGGCGGCCGACCAGCAGTATATTGAATTCCGATCTATTGCCGAAGATGAAAACTCGCGCCTGATGGATCTCGAGGGTCGCATCTCATCCGGCCGCACCGATTCGGCCAACATCGAAGAACAGACCAAAGACATTCTAACCGATATCGAACAGCAGAATCAGCGTAAATCCACCCTGTTGGATGAAAAGCGCGAACGCCGCCAGAAAATCACCAATCTTCAGACGCAGATCGAATCACTCAATGCCGACATTCGCCGGCGTACCGAAACAATCGAAACGCAGCAAAAGGAACTCGATGAAACCACCGCCCGCATCGATCGTCTTCGTGATCGTCTGGCGGAACTGAGTTCTTCTTTCGAAGCCATCCAGGCCCGTAAGAATCTCCTGACGGAAATGATGGAGCAGCATGAGGGTTATGGTTCCGGTGTCGTCGCGATCTTCGATGTCGCCGACCGCTGGGTGGATGTGACGGGTACTGTGGCGGATTTCATTCATCCCAACGAGGGCTTCAAGACAGCCATCGAAGCCGCCCTCGGGGAAGCTGCCGAATATATTCTCTGTCAGGATCGCGAGACCGCCCGCGAGGCGATCCGTTATCTTCGCGAACACAAATCCGGGCGGGCGACTTTCCTGATTATCGAGAATCTTCCGGAATCATGGAGCCGTCCGGAAATCAGCGATGTCCCCGGTTTCTGCGGCTGGGCTAATTCACTGGTAACCTGCAATGACCGGTATCGCCGCGTGCCGGTCGCCCTGCTGGCGCATACAGCTGTATGTGAAAATGCCGACAGCGCCATCCAGGTCATTGACCGCCTCCCTTCGGGATTTCGCGTTGTTACCCTCGAGGGCGAGGTCTTTACCGGCCGCGGCCAGTTGAGCGGCGGCGCCTCAGAAGATATTTCACTGGTCGGCCGCAAGGACGAAGTCGCATCATTGGAACATGAAATGGAAGAGACCCGCCGCGAGATCGATGCGGTGAAGTCGCGACAGGCCGATGGCTCCCTGCATATCGCCGAGCTCCGGCGACAGCTCCAATCCGGCTCCGATGACCTCGCTTCAGCCCGCGATCTTCTCAATGAACAAACCTCGAAAATCAAGGAAGAGCAATTCAAAATCAATGCCGCTGATGAAGTCCTTACCACTATCGATCAGCGCATCGATCAACTTTCGCAGAAGCTGGAGAAACTGAAACACCGTCAGTACTCGCTGGCGCTGAATTTTGATGAACTCGATCGCGAGAAGGCTTCCCTCTCTTCCCACGTCGCCAA
>CAZGLR010000052.1:12412-22296 GCA_964526635.1 uncultured Ignavibacteriales bacterium
GTCGCCAACAAAAAGGAACATCTGGCGGAACTGGAGCGTGCCGCCCAGCGAGCCGCCGAAATGGTCAATCGCCTGCAGGTCAATCGTATCGAACTCGAAAGCTCGCGCAACCAGACAGTCTCTCAACTCGGGCACTTCGATGAGATGCTGCGCGATATCAGCGATAACATAGCCGCCAAAGAGAGCGCTATCGAAGAAGCAACACGCCTGGCTGTTGAATTGGCGGACACGTTGACTATCGATGAACAGCGTCTTAAAAACCTGTTCGACGAACGGGACCAGGCGACGAGCCGCCAGCGCCGGATACGGGAAGAACGCGATCATCTCGCCTCCCTGCTCGACGATTCCGAAAAGACCGTTAAAAACCTGCGCCGCGAAAAAGAACAACTCGGCGACCAACTCCATAAGCTGGATATCACCCAAACCGAAACCGCCTCGCGCCTTGAACAAATCGAAGAAAAAATCCGGGAGGAGTACGAAGCCGACATCCGTGAAGTCAAGGTCGAAGCCCCCGATCCCGAAATGAGTCCGGAACAGGCCCGCGAACACATTGAGCAACTGCGGGATAAAATCCGCAAAATGGGGATTGTCAACCTTCTGGCGCTGGAAGAATACGAACAGCAAAATGAACGGCAGGAATTTCTCAGCAGGCAGCTCGATGATCTCATCACCGCCAAAACCACTCTGAAATCGACTATTCAGAAAATCAACCAGACCGCCAAAGTGATGTTCCTCGACACCCTGGATAAAGCGCGAGCCAATTTCAAAAGCATGTTCGAAGAACTTTTTACCGGTGGTGAAGCCGATATTATTCTCGAGGATCCCTCCAACCCGCTGGAATCGCCGATGGAAATCATCTCCCGTCCGCGCGGCAAGAAGCCCTTGACTATTGCTCAGCTATCCGGCGGTGAACGGGCCCTGACCGCGATTTCACTCTTGTTTGCCCTCTACATGGTCAAACCCTCGCCCTTCTGTTTCCTCGATGAAATCGACGCCCCTCTCGACGATGTCAACATCGGTCGCTTTTTGAAAATAGTCGATAAGTTTTCCAAGCAGACGCAGTTCATTATCATCACCCACAACAAGATCACTATGGAGGCAGCCGACACTCTTTATGGCGTCACTATGGAAGAGCCCGGTGTCTCCAAAGTTGTTGCGGTTCGCTTCAAAAAGGGCGAAGAAGCGGAAGATGGCGGATCCCTGCTCGATATGCACTATGCCAACGACGACAGGCACAGACAACAACAGGCCGGATAATCAATGCTCAAATTCTTCAAGAAATTCCAGGAGGGGCTCTCCAAAACTGCCGATAACATCGTCGGCAAAATGCGCCAGGCGGTCGGGATGGCTGCCAAAGTCGACGATGCTCTTCTCGAGGAAATCGAGGAAATTTTAATCCAGGGCGATGTCGGAGTCGCCGCGAGTATGAAAATTGTCGAGAATCTCAAAAAACGGGTCGCCCGGGAAAATATCAAAGACGTCGATCAGGTGCTGCTGGCTATCAAGAATGAAATCGCGGCCATCGTCCGCACCGATCGCGATGTCACCGCCCTGGAACCATCGCCCGATGGCGCCCCGGTGGTCTGGATGATTGTCGGCGTCAACGGCACCGGCAAAACCACCTCTGTCGGAAAACTGGCCAAATTCTTCAGGGAGCAGGGCCGCAAGACTATGATTGCCGCCTGTGATACCTTCCGGGCCGCGGCTGTAGATCAGCTTTCGGTCTGGGCTGATCGCTCCGGCGTTGAATTTATGCGGGCCAAAGACGGTTCCGATCCGGCCGCCGTGGCTTTCGATGCCGCCACCGCCGCCAAAGCCCGGGGTATTGAATTGCTTATCATCGATACCGCCGGTCGGTTGCATACCAAAGCCCACCTTATGGAAGAATTGAAAAAAATGAAACGGGTGGTCGCCAAAATCATCCCCGAAAATTGCATCAAACCCAAGCTTGTACTCGACGGCACCACCGGGCAAAACGCCCTCTCGCAGGCCAAGCTCTTTATGGAAGCTTTGGATGGTATCGACGGTCTCGTCGTCACCAAACTCGACGGCACTGCCAAAGGCGGTGTGGTCATCGCCATCGCCGAGGAAATGTCGGTCCCGATCGACTTCATCGGTCTCGGTGAACAAATCGATGATCTCAAACCATTCGACCCGGAAACCTTCGTGGAAGCACTATTCGAAAAACAGTAATTACTATGACTCATCAATTTACCGTCTCAACCACAGATAAAGCCCATTTTCACGATGTCACCTCCCAGGTCCAGGAGGTTGTAAACAACAGCGGAATCGACAATGGCATCGTGCATGTCTTCGTGCCGCACACCACCGCCGGAATAACGATAAACGAAAACGCTGACCCCGATGTTCAGCATGATATGCTCAGGCATCTCGACAAAATGGTGCCGCAATCGAATGATTTTCGTCACGCCGAGGGCAACTCCCCGGCCCATATTAAAGCCAGTATGATGGGTTCGTCGGTAACTGTGTTTATCGAAAACGGCCGCTTGAAATTCGGTACCTGGCAAGGCATCTACCTGTGTGAGTTCGATGGCCCCCGCACCCGCAAAGTCTGGGTGCAGGCTATGGGCGCCTGAATGCTCTCGATTCATGTCATAACAGTCGGCCGCGATAAGGACCGCTGGGTTACCGACCAGATTGAGCATTACACCAAATTATTAAGCCGTTATGCACGGATCGAATTGATATCAGTGCCTGAGACCAAATACGGCAAAAACACCGATTTGAATCGCGCCCGCGCCGATGAAGCCGCAGCCATTCGGAATCGACTTACAGGCGGTTTCGTTGTTGCCCTGGAAGTCGAGGGGAAACAATACGACACAACATTGTTTGCCTCCTGGCTCGCTGATCTCCAAACCCGTGGCCATTCGCTGCTGGAATTTGTGATCGGCGGCCCCCACGGTCTCGATCCGGCGTTTGTATCCGACCGGAAGATATCCCTCTCTCCCCTGACCATGTCCCATCAAATCGTACGCCTGGTGCTGCTTGAGCAGCTCTATCGGGTTTTGAATCTCAACACCGGCGGCAGTTACCACAAGTAAAAGAAAAAGCCCGCCGGGACCGGACGGGCTTTCTCATAAATAAGCGGGAATAGGAGAGTAGTCTTACTACTTCAGCAGCACCATCTTCTTGATCGCTTCCGCACCGGCGGCACGGGCCCGGTAGAAGTAGATACCGGAGGCAACTGTCTGACCATTCTGATCGGTGCCATCCCATTCAAATTCCACATATCCGGCCTGAGCATGACCCGTCCACTGACGAATCACCTGTCCGGTGATGTTAAAGACACAGATTACATAATCCGATTCAACCGGCAACGCCATCTCGAATTTGGTCGTCGGGTTAAATGGATTCGGGTAATTCTGTGTGAGAGCCAGTTGACCCGGCAGGGCATGTGATGAAATCTTCGGCGCCAACTGAACGCCATTGTAATCGGCCATCTCGGCCTCGAGTATAATCAACTCGGAATTGGTCGGGGCCCTCAATTCAAGCACTTGCTGCTCACCGGCGGCGATACGCCCATCGCGTTCAAGACTGTAGACCAGCATGCGCAGAGTATGATCATCGACCCAGCTGTACATTAATTCCATATTGATGGCATCACCGGCCAGTTTCGGCTCACCGATTTCAGCGCGATTACCATGGACGATAAACAACGCCGCTCCGATATCGGATTGTCCCGTAGTTCGTATCAGTGCGCGATCATTCTGGCGCTCGAAGGACACATCGACTGTCAGATCGATGCCCGGAATCGGCTTTGGCAACGGCAACGCATCCCCGATCACGACTCGGACCAGATACACCAGATCGGCAATCGATAATGCCAGCCCATCGGCGTTGACATCTGAGGCTGCAATCTGTCCCGGTACCGAGATCGTAAAGGCGCTGATACCGAAGATAAAGTAATTGGTATATACGACAGCATCGGCAACTTCATAGGCGATACCATTGAGGTTAATATCGCCGCGGTCATCGATTGAGTCGGGATGTATGATACACAGGTCGCCGTTATGGAAGTTGGCGCAGCGCACCGGCGCTTCTTTATCGCCGGTGATACAACTGTCGGGCGTTCCCGTGTTCATCCAGCGCGATGCCTCCGGATAGCGGATATCATCGAATTCATCCCATACCAGGCGGCCATCGGGCCAGAAAATCGCCTGGTCAACCAGTTGATATTGACCCGAAGGATCCGAGAAGCTGTTGTCGCCGCAATCATACCAGAAGAAGCTGAACGGTATATTGCGGCCGCCCAGGTTCTGATCGCCGGCAATACGGAAAGTCATCGTGGCAATGACACCATCGGGCAACAACTGCTCGGCCGGCGGATGGAATGGTCCGTTGTTTATATCAGCGATGGACACAAGACGAATCAATCCGCTGGGACAGGTCCCCTGGCAGTTGCCGTCGGCGCCTAAACGATAGGTATAATACTCCCAGCCATTGACTGCCGCACCGATTTCCGACAAGATGAAGTTCAGGACTGAACCGTCGTAGGCGATCAATAAATCATAACCCGCCAATTCACTGCCGGCACTGGCCCGGATATTCATCGTGGCGGTCGCGCCCGGCGTCAGGCAATCGGGGCCCTCGATCCAGACATCGACACACGTCGAACACACCGGCGTCGGCAGCACGGTCAGGCAGTAGTATTCGATGACCGTATCGCAACTGTCGGAACTCAGGAATTTGAAGCAGTACTCGGCCGAGTCATTGGACGGCGGATCAAAAGTCAAAACACCGCATTGCGTCACGCTGTTGTAAGCGAATTCACCCAGGCCGGAATCCAGTACCAGCTCGACAGTATCATAGTTATCATCGGAGACACAGATGTTCTCGATAACGATTGCCCCGGTATCGGTATCGCACCGGACGAAGGTCGTGATACCGGGCAACGAAATCTCCGGCGGTATATTCTTGCGCGCCACCAGGCTGTGCACCAAAGTATCGGCTTTGCCGCAATCATCGAGGGCAATTACCCGCAGGTCACATTCAACATCCTCGGTTAGTTCAAGGCACACCAGGCCGGTTGCCGCCGTATAGGCAGCATTGGGACATCCGCCCTCGACAAAGACCCGATCGATGTTGTCATCGGCATCGGTAATATCAACTTCAAAGCAGTAGGTGTAAGTATCCTCGCAAAATGTGAAATCAGCCTCGCCCGGTCCGGTAATCTCAGGCGGAGTATTGATGATTGACGCCAGCACAAATGTACAGGAATCCCGGCCGCAACCGGTTTCATCAATGACCGTGATTGTGTCGATCCGCGTTTCATCGACCATAAAGCACAGTGTTTCATCGTTGCTGTCATAGACATATCGTTCCGGTCGAACCGTAACGTTATATCCCAGCGATCCGACAAACAGACATATCTGCTGCGGTTGACACAAGTTGATTGTGGTATCGCCCGGACAGGTCGGATTCGGCTGCAGGCCTTCGTTAATTTCAACTTCAGCATATGCGGTATCCTGAGCTCCGCACTCATCAATAACCACCACCATCAGACTGCACATACCAAACTCGGTCGGGGTGAAGCAGAAATCGGATGTATCATCTGTCGGTTGTTTGTCGATATCCGGCTGACAAAGTACTGTTTTTTCGATAGTGACAACATTGTCATCGTCATCACTGATAATTATCGGTACACAAATCTGTTCGAGATCACAGAGGGTGAATGGATCAAACTCGCCGAAGACCACCGATGGCGCGGAATTGAAATCAGCAACGATCATACCGGTATCGACTACTGCCGCACCACAGTCATCGTAGGCCGTAATGATAATCTCATACTCGCCCGGCTCAAAGATCTCCAGACAGGCGCTGCCATCACCATATGAATCTGCGCCGACTATGACAATACTGTCGATTACACCATCGCTGTCAGTAGCAGAATAGGTCAGGCAACTCTGAGAAGGTTCACACAGGAATACAGTATCGCTGGAAATCTCAGCCATCGGAGGGATGTTCGTGGCCAGAATCACCTCTCCGGTCGCAGTGGTAGTATTTTCACAATCGTCGGTTACCGTTACAGTGTAAGTATATGTCCCCGGTCCTTCCGGCAGGAAGCAGACTTCGTATTCACGGACGCTGAACTCAGCCGGACTGACCGTCACCGAGACAATATTTTCATCAACGTCACTGAACATAATCGGCAGACAGATTTCTTCGGGGAAGCACTGCGTCAGCGATGAATCAGTCGCGCTTACTTCCGGCGCCTGATCGAAAGTAATCGTGATACAGAACGAACAGGTTGTCGTACCGCATTCGGTCGCAGCCGTGATATCGAAACAATATGTACCCGCCGTATCGGCCATGAAGATAAGCTGGCCATCGACCAGCGATGTATTCGGTGGCAGGGTTATCTCGGCATCGGCAGGCGCATAACTCAACGGCACTATCACTTCTTCCGGTCCGCACAGATGCAGTGGCTCAGGTGTTGGACAGGTAATAACCGGCTCAAGGCCAAATTCAACAGGTATCGTAACGGTGCAGGTATCGTTACCACAATCGCCGACCGCAATCAGTGTATATTCATAGACACCCGCCGTATCGGCCATGAAACACAGTCGGCCATCGACATACTTGGCATCGGGATGATCCACCGTCACTTCGGCAGTTTCCGGCGTCACCGGAACTGAAATACAAATCTCTTCCGGCTGGCAAAGACTGACCGTATCGATCTCGACCGGGCAATCGAGGAATACATCCTGGCCCAGCTCGTACGTGACCACGACAGTATCTTCAGCATAAGCTCCGCAATCATCTGTTACACGAACGATAAACGTGTATGTGCCCGGCTCCTCGGGGGTAAAGCAGTACGAGCCATCTTCATATATCCCGGGATCGGGGCTGAATGAGAGTGTCGGATTATTACCGTCGATATCACCGAAGGCAAAGCCGGTCAAACATATCTCGCTTACATCACAGGCCTCGACCAGCGTATCCGCCGGTACCGTAAGCGTGGGCGGTGAATTGACATCAATCGTCATTGTCACGGTTGTACTGACAGCCGCGCCGCAATCGTCATAGGCGGTCATTGTCAACTCAATCACTTCACTCTTGATGAAATCGACGCACACGGTGCCGTCTTCGGCATTGTAATAGCCCGGTTCGGAAACAACTATCGAATCAATCACACCATCGGGATCAGACGCAGTCACCGGGACGCAAACAGTCCCCGGCTCACACAGAAACGCCGCCGTATCTGGCGCGGCAATCATGGGCAGCTCGTTAAACTCGACATAAACCGTGGCCGTATCGACATCGCTGTTGCCGCAATCGTCTTCAACCGTCACAATTATATTGTATGTCCCCTCGCCCATATCCGGGATGAAGCATACTTCACCCTGATCCAGACCAAGATTGCGCCGTTCTTTCATCTTCTGCACGGTGATGATCGTGATGTTATCATCAGGATCACCAAATTCCATCGGCAGACAGATTTCGCCATATTCGCACAGGAATACCGAGGTATCCGGCAGAATCACATATGGCGGAGAATCTATACCGACCGTGACACAGAACGAACAGGTGGCGGCATCGCCACAGTCATTGGGGACGGTCACCGTGAAGCAATATTCACCTGCCTGGGCGGCATCAAATTTAATGTAGCCGTCTTTGTAATAGCCACTCGACGGCTCGACTATCACTTCGGCATTGTCCGGCACACCACCCAGGGGAATCTGAACTATCCCCGGCTGGCAGAGATAGACCGACGTATCCGCCGGCGGACAATCCGGTATGATCTCATCTTCCAGTGTGATGGCAATCGTAACTTCACACGTATCGGCCAAACCGCACTCATTGGTGGCAATCAGCGTGTAGGTATATTCGGTCGATTCGTCGGCCGGGAAACAAATCTGCCCACCGGCGTAATACGCTCCCTGACCATCAACCACGACCGTGGCATTCGATGGCTCAATCGGGATATCGACACACACTTCACTCGGCTCACATATCTGTATGCTGATCGGTTCTTCCGGACAGGAGATCATTGGCGGAGAATCGAGGGTCACGTTGGCCGTGACAACACAGGTATCGCTGCCACAATCACCATCGGCGACAACGGTAAACTGGTAGATATCGGTTTTGTCGGCGTAAAAACAGAGGCGGCCGTTGTCGATAACCGCGCCGCTTTCCAGCACGCGTAAGGGGGCATCAAATGGATCCACCGCGATATCGATACAAATCGAATCGGGGGCGCAGAGGAAATATGGCTCCAGTTGGGGGCAGTCAATAGCCACATCGCTGCCATATTCGACAGTCACACAAACCGTGTCCTCGGCAAAGGCGCCGCAATCATCAATAACACGAATGACAATGCAGTACGTTCCGGCTGTATCCGGCGTGAAACAAAACAAATCAAGCTTATCTTCAGGCTGCCCGGCGAAATAATACTGGACATCAACGATATTATCGTCGATATCGGAATACTCAAAGCCGGTCAGGCAAATTTCTTCAGGACCGCAGGATGTTATAGTTGTGTCAGGCGGGGCGGTTACGGTCGGCGTGCCATTAAGGTAAATCGTTACATCAAAACTGCACGTATCGGCGTTGCCGAGATTATCGGTTGCCTCGATCGTAAAAGTATAGGTTCCCTCGGCGTCAGGGGTAAAACACAATTGCGAGAAATCCTGAGCGATCTCGCCAGGGCTATCGAGCAGAGTCAGACTGGTAAATCCGCCCAGCGTCAAATCATAGCAGAGTTCCTGCGGCTCGCAAAGAAATTCTGTTTCGTTGCCCGGACAATTGAATTCAGGCGGGGCGGCACAGGCATTCGCTGAAAACTGGAGACCATTACCTTCATAAGCCATCGGACCGCCATAGGTCAGGCTGTAGTCATCGGCGCCATCGATCAGCCCCATACTGTTGTAGCTTGCGCCAGGCAGGTCCTTGCCGGTAAAGACACTGGTATTGGGATCATCGGGAGGTGTCGTCCCCTGATAATTATCCTCAAGCCCGGCAATATCATCGGCAAAGCCGGGGATATCCGACAACGGTGTCATCGCCGATCCGATCAACACCTGAGCTTCGGTGAATTCCACCGAGCGGCCGGTTGCCCAGATATTGAAGTCAAAGGCACAGCCCCCGAACGAGATACCGATAGTATCATAAGGATCGGTCATCTCTTCGATACGGGCCAGATCAATAGTTATATCCCACCATATCTCATAGAGATTCGGCGCGATTTCATCGGGCCATTTCACCCAGCCCCAGCGATCATTCTTTTTCAGGTCGTCAGAGAAATTAAAGGCGATAGGGAAAACATTGACACCTTCCTGGGGTTCTTCATCGAGCTGCACCAGCACCGAGCCATGCAGTTGCTCCAGGAAATGGCCACCGGGCCAGACAATCGTTTCGACATGCCAGCGGCCTGTCGCGGTATCCCGATAGACAAAATAGCCATCGAGATCCTCCGGCGGATAGGTGTCAAATTCGGGGCCGCCTGCAAATAGTGCAGAATCAAGCGCGATATAATTCTGCGGCGGACCATCGGGGATGTTGTCGGAATTATCGAAATACGCCAGCGCCGGAGCGGCGAGGAGTATGACGACAGCGTATATACAAAATGATCTGAGAACCGGCCAGTTCATCGGACCTCCCTACAGTTACCAAAACAAGGGCTTATTCGGCTTATGCCTATGCCATATTCAGTAGATGACTCCATCTGCCAGAGCAGATATGGGCCACCCCTCTGCTTCTGTTGTAGCATACCGGATGCAAAAAAGTTAGTTAATCGGCCTGGCAGTAAAGGTACCGAATATTATTGAGGAAACCTCAGTTATACTCCAAATCAAATATACGCGAAGGCACCATTTTGTCAAGATCATTATTTGAGTCAACTATTAACAAATCAACGAATTAGT
>CAZGLR010000053.1:0-2185 GCA_964526635.1 uncultured Ignavibacteriales bacterium
CTGTCCTGCTCAAGACGGGCATGCTGCGCGAATGGCGCGGGGCATCGAATCCCTTTACGACCCTTGGCACCAGCAAGAAGATAAATTGGCCGGGGCAGTTAATTCTGATTGGTCTTAATATCATACTCTCGATTTTTCTTTTAATATTCTTCGTGAAACTGGAGAACACGTACCTTGCGCTGGTTTTGAGCGCTTCGGTCTCGATGGCCATTATCGGCCTTCAGGTGTTGATGGAATTCTCACATGCCTTTATTGCTCCCGATGATTTCGAAGTCATCGGACCGCGGCCGGTTTCCTCTAAAACGTTCTACCTGGCCAAGGTGCTGCTGCTGTTTATCTTTGCCGGTATTCTGACATTGGCTCAGTCTATTCTGCCGACAATCGCCGCGGCAATAAGCCACGAAAACGCCTGGCTGGCAATAATCGTCCCGCTGGTTTTTCTTATTTCCGGTTTAATGGGCGCGTCGCTTCTCATCGTACTCTATACTCTGGCGTTGAATTTCATCAGTCGCAAGAAGCTTGAGACTGTTTTCGGGATTATTCAGATTGGGATGCTGATGGCGTTTTACACCATGTCGATGATCATCCAGGTGCTCAAAAGCTGGCTGGCGGTTGTCGATCCCAACGCCTGGTGGCTCAGCCTTCTCCCGGCTACCTGGCTGGCCGGATGGTACCGACTGATCTTCGATGGCTGGCATTGGCCGACCGCACTGGGAACAGTCGCAGCATATCTGATCCTGTACGCCCTGGCAAGAGTAGTCATCAAATACCTCTCACCGAATTATACCGGCTTTCTGGTCAGAACCCGGGTTGTTGAAGAACGACAGCGGCGCGTTCGGCTGATGCCGGCATGGCTCCAGACAATCTGGCATCGCATAACCCGCCCTGAGGATCGGGCTGTGGCGCTTTTGATAAAAAGCGAATTCAAGCACGATAACCGTTTCCGCTTCAATGTCCTCTGGTTTATTCCGATGTTTCTGGTCGGATTGTATTTCGTCATGAGCGATGGTGGAACTCTGATTGATCCGTTTATCGGCGGGACCGCCAAAGAAGAACTGGGCGGGCTATTCTTGTACTGGATGGTGGCGTTTGTGCCGATGGTTGTTCACGGCGCTGTGTTGGTATCGAAATCATGGCAGGGCGCCTGGGTATTCTACAGCTCTCCGGCTGATCGTATCGGCCTGATGACCGCGGCCAAGCGGCTCAGTATTATCCTGTTTTATATTCCGGCCTGCGTGGCGCTTTCAATTATTCTCGTGTTTTTCTTCGAGACGATCTGGCATGCGCTGGCCCATAGTGCCTTCGTCTTTGTCTCCGGGCTGGTCAGTATTACCTGGATGAATATTTTCTCCAGCCGGTTGCCGTTTGCGACCGCATCAGATTCGTCGGGGAAATATACTGCGAATCTGTTTCTGGCTAATATTGTCGGGGCTTTCCTGGCGCCATTGCCGCTGGTTATAATTCAGTTCGTGGGCTATGGTGGCATCATCGGCTGGTTTGTCGCCATGGCGATCGTCTATACCGCGTATCGTCTTATGGTCATCGTCCAGAACAATCGCATCCGTACCAGCATTCGCCAGTGGGAATTTACGACATAATCACGGGAAAATCTATTTTGACTTCGCCCGGCGATCAACTAAATTAGCCTGCATGGCAGAGAAAATTCATCGACCCAAAAAGCACCGTAAACCCCGCATCCCGCATATTCCCATTATTGCCTCAGCGATAGTCGTGCTTATCGTTGCTTTTTTGTCATTATCGATTGTGCCAAATTTATCTGTCTGGAAGCAGCAGTTCGATCCGGGCAAAGCCCGCCTTGAGGAAACCGCCCCGCGCGCGAGACCGTTCTCGGATCATGGCGACCTGGCCTTCGTGCGCGAAAATGGCGATACGATATCTGTTATCGATATTCAAATTGCCGAAACCGAAACCGATCGCTCGACCGGGTTGATGTATCAGGAAGCACTGACTCACGATCAGGGAATGCTGTTCATCTTTCCGACTCAGACGATTCAATCGTTCTGGATGAAAAACACCCCGATGTCGCTGGATATGATTTTCGCCAATATGGCCGGTGAGATCGTGACGATTATTCCCTACGCACTGCCCTATGCCGAGGACAGGTATAAGTCGACCGCGCCGGCGCTGTATGTTGTTGAAGTCGTGGCGGGGTATACTGAGGATC
>CAZGLR010000053.1:2195-21931 GCA_964526635.1 uncultured Ignavibacteriales bacterium
GTGATCGCATTCGCTGGACGCGGGAGTGAGGGGGAGGGGGCCTCAACTCGGATCAAGCGGTTATTTTCCACAGCGGAATTGTGGGGCACCCGGGGGTTGTACAACGATTGATTAATTCAATCGCTTCAGACTACCGCCCAGTTGCCGCACGTCATGGCCCGAGGGATTCTGGAACACCCGCAAATCAAAATGCGGAATAATCGCCAGAAAATGATCAAATAAGTCCGCCATAATACCCTCGTAATTGGCCCAGACCTGATCCTTGCTGAAGACATAGATTTCAAGCGGGAGACCATGCTCACCCGGCGGCAACTGCCGTACCAGAAACGTCATGTTGTCGTGTATCTGCGGATGGTTCAGCAAATAGGCCTTCATATATGCCCGTAACGTACCGACGTTGGTCATGCGCCGTCCGTTTACTAATTCCGTTAAATCGACGGAGTGCACATTGTTGTACTCGGCCAGTTCATCCTTCTTTTTCTGGATATATTCGGTGATGTGTTGATATTTCGAAAAGCGCTTCAGCATTTCTTCATCGCAGAATTTGATTGTGCTGACATCGATAAATATGGCCCGCTTGATGCGCCGTCCGCCCGACTCAGACATACCGCGCCAATTGATAAATGAATCGGAAATGAGGGCATAGGCCGGAATCGTCGAGTAGGTCTTATCCCAGTTCTGGACCTTGACCGAGTGGAGAGTTATATCGACAACGTCGCCATCGGCGCCATATTTGGGCATTTCGATCCAGTCGCCGATGCGGACCATATCGTTTGATGATAGCTGAATCGAGGCGACCAGTCCGAGGATACTGTCCTTGAAGACCAGAATCAGCACGGCTGTCATCGCGCCCAACCCTCCCAGCAGCACACCGGGCGGCTGGCCAAGGACAGTTGAGATGACCATCACGCCCACAAAAATCGCGAAAATAATCTGAACAACCTGCAAATAGCCCTTAATCGGGCGGTTGCGGGCGATTTTGAATGTGTTATAGATGGCGTTTACCGCATTGAGAAATGCGAAAAAGACCATCAACAACGTAATCAGGATATAGATCGACGAAAACCGGTGAATATAAGTTTCGAATGCCGGAAACAATGGCGCAGCATAGTAAAATACCAGACCGGGGGCGATATGGGAGAGCCGGTAGAAAACCCGGTGCTCAATTAAGTAATCATCCCAGCTGGTCTTGGTTCGCTTGACTATGATACTAATCGCGGATAAGAGAATCCGTCGTGCGATATAATTGGCGATAATCGCCACGATGACAACTGCCAGCGCGA
Source organism: uncultured Ignavibacteriales bacterium (assembly GCA_964526635.1). Taxonomy (GTDB): domain Bacteria; phylum Zixibacteria; class MSB-5A5; order GN15; family JAAZOE01; genus CAZGLR01. Next base: position 3,479 of record CAZGLR010000053.1, read on the forward strand.
CGATAAACCATGCTGACCAATGGGCGACCAATGACGGCATCCCGGCCGACTCCACCCATTTTCCGATAAGGTCAACCAGTCCGCTGCCGTAAACTCGTTCCTGATTCATAATGTTGCGCCTTGCTTGCGGTTCGGAATTTACTGCGATTGATCTAATAGTATAATGACTCAATGGTTAGGGCAACCCAAAACTTGTTCATCATGATGTCATTCCGGCATCGAATTTGGTATATTTATAAATGGAGATTATGGAGGACTGTATGAAAAATTTTTTGATACGGTATACGTTGCTCATGTTATTGGTGGCGGGAACGGTATCGACGGTATCCGGATTGTCGATCCCGGAAAAAGGCTTTGAGGGCGACTGGGCGCCCCTGGAAGAGCCGTTGGTCTTCATCGGTCAGGATCTTTTCTCGCATATCAATGGCGGGGCAGAGGTGTATCACGAGTATGGCTTCGACTCCCTGATTGTCCAGTATTATGCCAATGCCGACAGTGAGCTGGCGCTGGAAATCTACCGGATGTCGTCGCCGTATTCGGCGCTGGGGATTTTTCTCTTTGAAAATCCCCGGATTCGGCCGCTTCCTGGAACTGAGGCTCGGAGTAACTTCAGCCAGTATCAGATTACGCTTGTCAGGGGAACGGATTATATCAAGATCCATAATTTCGATGGCAACGCCGACAATGTGACAGCGATGACAGCATTAGCCCACCAGGTCCTCGCCTCAATCCCGGTAACGAAAACACCGGATATCCTGATACTGGCCGACGATGAAAACAAAGTCGAGGGTTCCGAGCGGCTCTTTATCGGCCAATATACGCTGCGGCCGATTTTCGACTTCGGCATTGCTGATCCGTTTAATCAGGGCGGGAAGTATTGGGGGGTGGCCTATACGATCAGGGATGAGGATGGCTACGGTTACACAAAGATGAAAATCGCCTATGATTCTGGCGAGCAGGCAAGAGCCGCCCTGAGTCGCTTCGCTGGTCTTAATTTGCCGTTTATAGAGATAATCGAGAACAAAGAAAACCGAATCATACTTACTGATGAACTGGGTATGTCAGGGTCAATGACTGTGTCAGATAGCATTTTATCCATAATAATCGACAAATAAGCGTGAAATGGCCCCCGGAGAGTCAAAAAAGAGTTAAAAAACTGTGCTGAAAGCACTTGACAGGCTGGCGGAAAATGCCGATTTTTATAAGTGGAAGAACTCTTAGACCCTCGAGAGGTAATTCCAGCAAGTGAGTATGAGGGCAACGATTAGCACCGCTTTCTCGAGTACGTTAGTAATCAGGAAAGCTATAAGGAAACACCACGTGGCTACAGGCACTGTTAAGTGGTTTAGTGCTGAGAAAGGCTACGGTTTCATTACTCCGGATGATGGCGGCGAAGATCTTTTCGTCCACCACACCAAAATCGAGGTCAAAGGTTTTCGCACGCTCGAAGACGGCCAGAAGGTTGAGTATGAAGCCGCTCAGGGTCGCAAAGGTCCTGAGGCGACAAATGTCATGCCGATACGCTAGTTCGTCAGCAACAAGCAAACCAGAAAAAACCCCCGAGAAATCGGGGGTTTTTTCGTGGCCTGGACTATGGATACACCCTCAGGGGCAACATGGCGCCGGGCCGGACGCAAATATGTAGTTGATCAGATACACCACATCACCCACATCGACTGAACCACTGCAATTGGCGTCACCGGCTTCCAACGGTTCCGGCGGTGTCCCACCCTTGAAGACATAATTGATAACTCGAATTGCGTCCCCAATTGTGATCTCGCCATTGTTATCAGCGTCACCGCAGACATCCAACTCGCAGATATCGCCCTGACCGTCGCCATCGGTATCTGTCTGATCGGGATTATACGTATACGGGCAGTTGTCTTCACCGCAGGTGTTGGCCGGGAAACCGGGATTGCCGAAGCCGTCACCATCAGTATCGGTACAGGTATCGCAGGCGTCGCCGATCCCATCATTGTCGGCATCGGCCTGATCGCTGTTGGATGTCCCCGGGCAGTTATCGCAGGCATCGCCGTAGCCGTCGCTGTCGATATCGGCCTGAGTCGGATTGGAATTATCGGGGCAATTATCTTCGGGACAGGTATTGGCGGCAAAGCCGGGATCGCCGGCACCGTCGCCATCGCTATCGGTACAGGAATCGCAGACATCCCCGATGCCGTCGCTGTCAAAATCGGCCTGATCGGTGTTTGCAGTCTCGGGGCAATTGTCGCAACCATCGGGGAGATCATCGCTGTCGGCATCGGCCAGATCATCGAAGCCGGGGCACTGGTCGCAGACATCGCCCACGGTGTCGCCATCGGTATCCACCTGATCGGTGTTTGCAGTCTCGGGGCAATTGTCATCGGTATCGCATATCGTATCGCCATCGCTGTCAGCGCAACTGACATCACCGACATCGATAAGTGTATCGCCGGCTTCTACATAATTCCAGATAGCGGTGATCCCGTCTTCACTCAAATCAGACGCTTGGTATTGCACCGGAACATCATCGCCGAGGCCGCTGATACGAAACGGCGCATCCCAGGTAAAGCCGCCATCAAACGATTCCACGCCCCAGAGCTGGCCATCGGCATGAAACGTACAGACATACTGGTCCCCGCCAACCTGAGAGATATGCGGAAATCGTTCGGCAGAGGCTCCGGAAACAACGATTGATCTAATTGAAAGACTATCCACGTCGCCCGAATCAGTACCCCAGCAGACTATATCAATGGCGGTTGTATCGCTGCTGGAGTATGTTTCAGCCACGACCAATACGCGGCCATTGTCGGCGGCAATATCAGGGTAAGCCAAAGACAGTGTCGTGTCGGAATAAGAAACACGGGCGGCATCCGGCGTGACATACCAGTCGTCATAGAAATCCTGTCGGACAAAAAGTTCCCAGCGTCCGGCAGCAGAGCGATCATATACGGCATACGTCTTCGCGGCAGGCCGATCAATGGCATTGGCGGTAGCGCGGCATCCCGGATACTGGGGGTAATAGCTGAGCTGGTTTACCCCCGTTGAGTTTAGCGTACTGAAAATATGCGGGGCATTGAGAATCGGGTTCAAACCAAGCTGCTTGTGCATGACAAGCGTAATAAAGCCCCAGTTCCATGACTCCTGACTAAAGTCAACGGCGATATCGGCGGCCGACATTCCAAACCATCCATTGTCGGAATAATCGGTGAACCATCCGGCCCAGGTCAGCGAATCGGCGCCATCGGGAAATTCGAAGACGACAACGACACCGCCACTAAGCAGCGTTGTATTGGGAACGAATGTCCCAAGAAAAGTATCATTAGCGCCCCAGTAGTCAAGTGCCGGAGAGTTGCCGTCGGAGAGGGGAAACGCGACAGGATTGCTCCAGGATGCGCCGGCGTCAGTTGAATACTGCCAGTAAACATCGGGGGAGCCGCCCGTGTCGGATTCATAACTCCTCAGCAGGATACCGTTTTGGCTCCGTCCGATTACCGGATGTCGCAGGGTGATACCCGGATTTTTGTCTGCCGGGGAAATGTCGAGCGGTGTCCGGGGAAGGATGAATGATTCCGGTTGCTGGGAGACATCGCGAACAAACGCTTTAGTTTGAAGCGATGTCAGGGTGAGGTCGGGATCGGTCACGGCGAAGCCGGATGAGGTGAGAAACAACGCGACCATGAACAATCCACTCAAGACCCGATAGGCGGTATATCGGGAATACATATGTCTACCTCCATGTAGTCAAAACAGGATTGGTGTGGGACATAATGATGCCCTTCCTGGTGTATGCTTTCTCGCTGATTCTAATCTGATACGTTCCCGGTCGAAACCATGGTCTCGAGCGGGAGAAAGTCAATGCAATGATAAGACAATGATGCGATGCCGTCAATCGGCATCAGTTCGACAAACTGACATTTAATGCGTCACTAACGATAACCTAAATATAACAGGAAATGTGTTAGTACGCAATTAAGAATATTTTAATCGGTAGTTGCGCGGCGGCCGGGAAATCCGTATTAAACAACTGTGGTAACACGGTGCGATATGGATTTGGTTGAAGATCGGAGGATCCGATGACTTTTCGGCATTGTAAATGGATTCTGCTCGGGATAGCAGGTTTGGCTGTATGTGCATCAGCCGGATGGAGCCAAAGCCTGGAACCATACTATTCCCCCGAGTCGGTGATCAAAGAATGTAAACAAATCACCGGGCTGAACAAAGGCCTGGCTGAGCTTAAAACCCTGACAACAACTCCGGGGGGGCGGGATCTGGTTGTTTTAGAACTTGGTGCGGAATCGGGCGACAAGCCGGCCGTTATGATCGCGGCCAACATGGAAGGGGATTATCCACTGGCGACGACAGCGGCGTTGCGCCTGGCCCGTCTGCTCGTGACTGACTGGAAATCGGAACTGGAGACATGTGCCTGGATCATTCTCCCGATGGGCAACCCCGATGGCTACTCACGACTGTTCGATTCACCACGGGTCGTAAACCGGGGTAATGCCAGGGCGGTCAATGATGATCTTGATGATGCCACCGATGAAGACGGTCCCGATGATCTCAATGGCGATGGCTTTATCACCCGGATGCGATACGAACACCCCGATGGTAACTGGATCGAGGTCAAGGGGAATCCCCTTTTAATGAAACGGGCTGATGCCGGGAAAGAGGAGACCGGCAAATACCGACTTGTTCAAGAAGGTCTTGATAACGATGGCGATGGTGAGATTAACGAAGATGGCCCCGGCGGGGTTAATGTCGGACGCAATTTCCCTCATCGCTTTGAACATTATCGGACGGAAAACGGCCCCTGGGCGGCCAGCGAAAAGGAATCGAGGGCGGTTCTTGAATACACCCTGAATCATCCGGAAATCGCGCTGGTGATCGTCTTCGGGCGGTCAAATTCCCTGCGGGAAGTTCCCGAAGGCAGCCGAAGTAGTGTCAGGCCGGATTCCTACGAAATTCCGGAATGGATCGCACGCCGTTTTGGACTCGATCCCGACGATCGCTACTCGATCGACTTTTTACTGCCGCTGGCGAAGAGTTTCTTTGGTCAAGATATTACAGAAGATAGGCTGATTCAATGGCTGGATGGCGGCGCCGCCATGTCGCCGCATCGGAGTGACGTTGAGTTTTGGGGAGTTATAACAGAAAAGTATTCCAAGTTTCTTGAGGCCAATGATCGTGCAGGCAAGCGCCTCGATCCACCGGAGTTTCCTCCGGGATCGTTTGATGAATGGGCCTACTATCAATTTGGCGTACCGTGCTTCAGTATGGACTTCTGGACTCTGCCTGAAATGCCAAAAAAAGAAGAAGATAAATCCGATACGGCAGCGATTGGGCCATCGCTGGAAGAACTGGAATCAATGAGTGCCGAGGATTTCCTCTCACTGGGCAAAGAAAAAATCGCGGCATTTCTTGAAGCCAATAACGTTCCCAAACGCTTTTCGGCAGAGATGGTTATTACAGGTCTGGAATCCGGGCAGATGACCCCCAGGCGGATGGCCAAAATGATCGCCGGTATGTCAGAAGATAAGGATGAAGACGGCGGCGGCGACAAAACCGAGGAGGCGTTGTTCGCCTATAATCCGGATGCCTTTGTCGCCTGGGAAGCATATGAGCACCCGACACTCGGTGCGGTTGAAATCGGTGGCATGAAGCCTTATGCCACGGTGCTTCCGGAAGATGAAGCCGTGGAATCGCTCATCGACACACAATTGCCGTTTTTGAGAACTCTGATCCCGCTCCTGGCGAAAATGACATTCGAAAATATCGAAATTGAAAAAATATCCGATGGCGTCTATCGTATCGATGTCTGGGTTACCAATGATGGCCTGCTGCCGTATCCGACGCATCAGGGTGTACGTAATCGCCGGCCGATTCCGGCTTCAGTGAAGCTCGAGGGGGATAATCTCACGTTCCTCGAAGGCCGCCAGCGGCAGGTAGTGCGTCTTTTGCCCGGCAGCGGAGGGACAACAAAGGTAAGCTGGCTGGTTGCCGGCCGTGACGGTGCAACCGTTTCGATATCGCTTGACAGCGGGAGCGCCGGTTCAGCCACTGAGTCGGTGGCGTTGAAAGGAGGCAACTGATGAAATCCGCCAAAATGATTATCCTGATCTGCCTGTGCCTGGCTCTGAGTGCAACAGGCTCGCGCTTGAATGCCGCCACGGTGGATATGACCTTTGATCATTACTACGATCACAACGCCACCGTTGACGCCCTCCAAAGGCTGCACAAAGCGTATCCCGATCTGACCGATCTGGAGAAAATCGGTGTTAGTGAAGAGGGTCGCGATATCTGGATGCTGACTGTCTTCAATCCCGCCACCGGGGCCGATACGGAAAAACCGGGTATCTATGTCGATGGCGCTATCCACGGCAATGAAATCCAGGCTACCGAAGTCTGCCTTTACCTCGCCTGGTACCTGCTCGAAAAGTACGATGAAATCCCGATGGTCAAGGATATGGTCGATACACGCAGCTTCTATATCGTCCCCATCGTAAATGTCGATAACCGTGCACGGTTTTTTGAGGATCCCTCCGGCTATAATATCGGACGGTCCGCTCGGGTGCCCTATGATGATGATCGCGACGGCCTCGTGGACGAAGACGATTACGAAGATATCGATGGCGATGGTGAAATCCTGCGCATGCGCATAAAAGATCCCGATGGCCGCTACAAATCCCATCCCGACGATCCGCGCGTTATGGTGCGAGTCGAGCCGTGGGAGAAGGGCGAATGGACTCTGCTGGGCAGCGAGGGTATCGATAACGATGGCGACGGACGCATAAATGAAGATGTCCCCGGCTATCTCGATATGAATCGAAACTTCGGCTTCAACTGGCAGCCGCAGTACGTGCAAAGCGGCGCCGGAGATTTTCCGCTCTCTGCCAACCCCACCGAGGCGGTGGCAAGTGTGCTGGTTTCAAAAACCAACATCTGCTTCGGTTTCAACTTCCATAACATGGGTGGTATGATTCTTCGGGGACCGGGTTCTGATTTGTCGCCGCCGTATAATCCCCGCGATATCGCGGTGTATGATTACCTCGGCGGTGAGGGTGAAAAGATCATCCCGGGTTATCGTTACCTGGTCAGCAAGGATGATCTCTATACCACCTATGGCGATTTTGATGAATTCCTGTTTTCCAATCTCGGCATCTATGCCTTCGTCGGTGAGCTGTTCATGAGCTCTCAGGAGCAGTATCGCAAGCCGGGGGAGGAAGCGGTAGTTGACGATGGCTCGTATGAAAGCCAGTCGGATCCGACCGAGAAGCAGAAATTCAACGATATCGTCAATCAGGGTGTTATGTTCAAGGACTGGACGCTATTTACTCATCCGCAATTGGGTGAAATCGAGATTGGCGGATGGCGGACCTTCACTACCCGAATTTCGCCGCCGTTCATGCTGCCGGAGATGGTCCATCGCAATGCCTCCCTGGTCATGTTCACAGCCCGTCATGCCCCGGATATCACGCTTGAGGTGCTTGACGTGAAACCACTGGGCAATGACCTGCATCGCATTCGGATCAGGGCGACCAATGCCGGGGCGATACCATCAGTTTCAACCCGCGCAGTGAATAAAAACATCTTCCGGAAGGATATCTTCTCAATCAGCGGTTCCGGTTTCGAAGTGATTTCCGGAGGAACAGTTGATGATGTGCATTTCGACCGTGTCGATTATGTCGAACATCGACCGGAATTTGTTTTTTCGCGAGTCGATTCATTCGGAAGCCAGATCGTGCAATGGATAGTCAAGGGCAGCGGCCGGGCGACGATTTCGTACGAGGCTATGAAAGCAGCTAATCGCGAAATCACCGTCAGCTTCTGAGTAAGACTGTGATGCGTGAAGCAAAAAGGCGCCTGCCATATTCGGCCAGCGCCTTTTTGTTTTCAATTTAATCGGGGTAGCTCATCCTTCTTCAAACAACAAACGCTCCATTTCATCAACCAATTCACCGAAGAGGGAAATAGTCCGTTGAATCGGTTCGGGCGTTGTCATATCGATACCGGCGTCTTTTAAAATATCAACGGGGTATTGAGACGATCCCGATTTCAGGAAGTGATGATAACGGTCCAGCGCGCCTGCCTGATTTTCAAGGATTTGCTGTGAAAGGGACTGGGCCGCGGCATAACAGGTGGCGTACTGATAGACGTAGTACTGCCGGTAGAAATGATAGATCTTAAAACAACCCATATCGTTCTCCGGGCCGATAACCAGGTCAGGGCCATAGTACTTCTGAAAAATAGCCCGGTAGGTTTGCCGGAAGAAATCAGCCGAAAACGCGCCGCCGCTTTCCAGATGATTATGGATAGTCAATTCGAACTCGGAAAACATCACCTGGGTAAAGAACGTCCCCTCGATCTGGCGAATATAATAATCGAGGAGGACCAGTTTTTCATCACGCGTTTTGGCTTTGGACAGCATATGCTTCATCAGAATCGCCTCATTAATCGTTGAGGCAACCTCAGCAGTGAAAAGAGCGTGCCCGGAATACACATATGGTTCACTCTGATTGGTGTAGTAGCGATTCAGGGCGTGCCCCATTTCGTGGGCCAGGGTAAACACCGAAGAGAGCGTGCTGTCGTAGTTCAACAGAACAAACGGATGCGAAGTGTACGTTCCCCAGCTATAGGCGCCCGAACCCTTGCCCTCACTTTCGAAAACGTCGATCCAGCCGCCCTCAAAACCATCCTTGAGATCGGCAACATACTCTTTACCCAGCGGTTTCAGGCCTTTCAGGAGCATATCTTTGGTTTCTTCATAACTGTATAGTTGCTCCAGCTCCGGCACCACCGACACTGAGAGATCATATGTATACATAGTGTCGTAGCCGAGAACCCGTTTGCGGATATTCACCCATTTATGCAGTGGTTCGAGATTCGCATTGACTGCCTCGATCAAATTATAGAATACCGATGTTGGAATATTGTCGCTGTTGAGCGCCATATCCAGGCAGGTGGGATATTTTCTCGCCCGGGCGAAGAACCAGTCGCGTTCTACTGTGCCGCCGAGATTCACTGACAACGTATTAAGATATGCCTTCCATGAATTCTGGACGGTATCATTGGCCGCCTGACGGAGATCACGGTTGGTGCCCTTGAGGATGCGGGTATAGCGGCTTTGATTGAGCTCGACTATTTGTCCCGTCGTATCTTCAATTTGACCCATTTTGTGATCGGCATTATCGATCATATTGAAAATCTGCATAGGCAGACGGGCCAGCGGGCTGGCCATGGCCAGCAGTTCTTCCTGATCGGGGGAGAGAACATGTTCGTTCTGGCGAAAGATATCTTCAAGATAAAAACGATACATCGCCAATCCGTCATGTTCGGATAAAAATGTTTCGACCTGCTCTATCCCGATTGACAGGATTTCAGGACGGATAAAGGCCTGGCGCTGCCCCAGCAGGGCATTGAGAGCGCTAACGCGACCGCCGAGTTCCTGATACGTGCTCGCCCGATTATCCTCATCGAGTTTGAGAAAAGCGAAGACATAAAGATTTCCTATGACTATATCGACGCTGTCGGACAGCATCAGGCAATTGTATAGCATCTCTGCAGACTGTCCAAGATTACCCTGGTATTGTTCAAAATCACCAAGACGACTTTCTACCCAGTTGTAGTCTTTTTCCCAGGCATCAATCGTTGCATATATATCCTCAGTGCGCCATTTGTATTTATCATCGATATCAGAACGCTGGGTCAAGGCCGTGGCATCGGCCAGGACAGATCCACCAGCGATACCCAGTAACATGACTCCAAGAACGAACACGGTCAGGCGACTGCGTGTATGATACATAACGACTCCTTCCTCATACTTCCGTGCAGTAGTTGACATTGCTTTATATTGTGACGTGGAATATACAAAATAGTTCGCCCGGGCGGGACAGACTTTTTTATGGAAATTCTCAGGGGCGATCAAAAAAAAAGGCCGTAATTCTCGATCACGGCCTTTTCTCAATTATGATTCTGCAGACTTATGGGCAGGTCGCGCAGGGTTCGGGGCCGCCGCTGAAAACGTAGTTGATGAGGTAAACCGCATCGCCAATATTGACGGTACCATCGCACTTGGCATCACCGCCCGTCAGGCTCGGCTGAGGGCCACCGCTGAAGACGTAATTGATGACATAGATGGCGTCACCGATGTTGATGAATCCATCGGCCGAGGCATCGCCACATTGCACGCCCCCGGTCGTTAGATTAAACGACGCTACCTCACTCCAAAGCCCCTGTTCATAGTTGTCAAACGCTCGTGCCCGCCAGAAATAACTGCCCGGACCGGGAAGATTTTCGTCCGGAATCCAGTTGGTTTGATTCTGGCTGCCGGCCGGATGACCGGTTTCTGATATAACCAGATTGGTCAGGGCGCTGTCGGAATAGACTTCATAGTCATAGGTGATATTGTCAAACTCGAGATCCTTGGCATTATCGTGGGTAAATTGCGGCCGCAAAGCAGTAATGGCAACCTTATCACGCGGTGAAAGCCCAAATGGTGTCGGGACCGAATTCAAACGGATCGGCAATACGTACCAGTTTGACCAGACGACACCATTGAATGCCCGCACCCGGACATAATACCGGGAGTTGTCCAGAAGCGGAATACCGTCGTAGGTGACAGATGTATCCGCGCTGCTGACAGGTCCGGTATCCCACATCTCAATTATTTCCCAGTCATTGTCGGTACTAACCTGAATCTGATACTCCTGCTGCACAAAACCATTGGGATCAACATATCGCCAGATCAACTCGGGTACGTGATTGATAACATGCATTGAATCCTCATCGGGAATCGTGAGCAGCGTTATCTTCGGCTGAACAACCGGGACTTCATAGCCGAAAAATCCAAGAATGTTCTTGAGCACGGTATCCCGTGGCGTCCAGCGGCTGTCGCCGTTTACAATTGACTCAAAGCCGAAAGCGAAGAAGACAGATTTATACGCACCGCTGTAGGAAACCGCACCATAATCCGGCTGATTGTAATAGATCAGCTCCGGCACACCACCGGTAGTCGGCTGAATATGATCGGGGTTGGTCTGATTGGACGCGCCGCCCGAACCCAGAATAGCCACGGAATCGGCAGGCGTAAACAACTGTGTGCCGGGTTCATTGCCGAGAATCGGTATGAGCTGCGTTTTGATGTAATCCGCCTTGAGATAATTGTTCAGCAGCGAGGGATTGGCTGTGGAAAGCTGCTTGGCGACACCCTGGCCGGTCAAAAATAAACTGCCGCCGGCGTTGAGATACGTTGTTATGGCCGACATTTCACCGGTTGACAATGGGCTTGTCCGATAATCACCGGTACCCCAGAGGACGACATTATATTTGCTCAACAGCGCTGAATCAATCGAAACGAAGGCGGCATTGACCTGATCATAGACAATGCGTCCCCGATCAAGCACCTCGGTGAAATACTGATCGGTATTGTCATTATTGTCGTCATCGACCAGAAGCAGCGATGGTGCCCCGATAGTCATGGCAACCACCATCGTATCGAAACGAAGACCGACATCACTGTCCCAGGCCAGGGCAATAAAGAAGGAATCCTGTCGGGGAATATAATCGCCGGGAATCTGGAAGGCCAGCGGATCGCCGGTATTGTCGACTGTCGCCCCATCGGGCAGTATGCCAAGAAATGACGATGCATCAGAGATTATCAATGTCGCATCATCAGCCAGAAGCGTTGCCGAAAAATCAAACACATCCGCAATCTGATTGTCCTGAACAGTAAAGAACACCTGAATTGCCTCACCCGGTTCGAAGATTCCGTCACCATCGCCGCCGAAATCATCTGAAAATTCATTACTGATTTGAACCACGTGCGGCGGGTTGGGGCAGTCCATCGAATGGGCCGCAAAGCCCTCACAGATTTCGTCGGAATGCGGCGTGCCGTTAAGAATATTGGCATCATCATCGTCAAGAGTCAGATAGTCAATGGTAATCTGAGGGGTGATTTCGGTACCGGTATGGAGCAGCACGGCATTGATGGCAAGGTTTGACAAAATCTGGCGATACGTATCGGGATAGGTTATTTTGAGTAATTCGCGCGTATCCCAGACGCAGCCGGTTAGTACCTGACCGCAATAATGAATTTCGCCATTGCAGGGGTATTGCAGATTATTATCCCCGGTCCGCAATGGTGCTCCGCAGGATCCGAAGAAACCATCGCCGGTGCCGGCTTCATCAAAAATCAGCATACCCATGACATCGGACATCCCTTCACCATACTGCCCCTGACCACTGCCGGCCATGGCTACCAGATGATGACCGTATTCATGATGAATGATGGTTGAGAAGGCTGTATTGGGATAACCGCCATATCCGCGGCAGAAGTTGATCGAGTTGCCGTTGTACCAGGCATTGCCGGGGCAGTAACCATCGTCGCGATTCACCCATACGGGGAAGTCGGTTTGCGTTTGAACGACCGGATAAAATTCGTTGAACAGCAGGGTATAATCGCGCACGACATTGGCATGCAAATAGCCGTTGACCTGGGCCGTTGTAAAACCTTCCAGGCCGGAGTTAAAGACGAGATCGGCCGGTCCGGGAGGAGTGACTGTTGCTTCGACATTTTCAACAATTGTATCAAAGTCAAACACATCAAAATACTCGCCATCGAGATTTGAACTGACCGTAACCGAGCCGGTGCCGCCATATGGAACTGTAAAATTTCCGACAGTATCAGTCTGGACCGGACCGGCGACATTGCTTTCAATATTCAGGTAGGGGAGTGTCCGGGGAAGCTCGGGTCCGCAAATATCGGCGCCGCTTCCCTCGGTAGCATTACCGGTAGCGGTACCGACGACATCTTCAAAGATAACCTGGTCTTCCTGGTAGATTAGTTCTCCTGTTTCGGCATCAAGAACCAGCAGCCATTTTTCATGACTGTCATTTGACCCGATCGTCGTCACCGCCAGCCGTGGTTCGGTATAAGAATCTTCATTGCCCGCCCAGATAACTGTCCGAGGCTCGGAAAACTCATTTAACGATGGTATTGCTGCTTTGGCCGCTGAAGTGGCAAAGGCCGCTGAAACCGATTTGGTGGTGGTGGTAAAATCGCCGATGTTTTTCAGCGTCGATACCGCCAGCACCACCGGATTTCCCGGTTCATTGCGGACCAGCAGCCGCAATTCGGCGCCATAGACCGGGACGCCACCTCGCTGCTGCCTATAGTACATCAGCATAAATTTATAGCCGCCGTTTTCAAAATCACGCATCAATGGCTGCGACGAACGGCCATCGGCCAAAAAGCTGCCGGAAACCAGATCGGATGGTTCGATTCCGAATACTTCGGCATGATTCACGCGAAATGATTCGGCGGCCTGTTCGACTGTATTGCCACTCGAAAAAGCCCGCCCGTAGATACGGGTGGCCCGACCAATGTCATCGCGATAGGCTGAGACCCCGGGATATTCCTCTTTGAGCGTTGAAAACGCTGCCCGGGCGCGAACATCCATGTCCTCCAGCGATTGCTGGCTGTATTGACCGGAACGGACAACGCCGACCAATAATATCAACGCGAGCAAAACTACAGTTGTCTGTTTCATTGTTTCTCCCATACCAGTGAGGACATACAGCTACTGTATGTTGCGGCGGTGCGGCTAAATGGGTTAGCTCAATCCATATTCTACAGGTAAGTACGCAATCTTACATCTATAAAGATAATATATTTGTAAAAACTGTCAATATAATGTGTAACGGCAAAATCAATGTTTTTACCGCCCATGTCACCGGTACTATCAAAAATGAGGATAAAAAATGGCTTGTAAGGTGCGCTCGGGTACATTACCTTGAGGCGTCGCGCCGTAATATATTGAAAACCCGTAAGATATAAACAACCGCCGAGAGTGGAGGGCGAAATGAACACAGCCAGACTCCTTGCGATTATCCTGATTGTGGCCGTTATGGCCGCCTGTTCCCAGCAGGGGACTCAAAAGACTCAATATACCTCGGATCTGCTGGCCGAGAAAATCGAGGCTGCCGCCGACGATGCCGCCAAGGTCAATATCTGTGAAGACTTCATGACCAATGCCGCCGACATCGAAGTTAAACGAAATGCGCAGACAATGTGGTATCGACTCGATCCGGTCGGAATGCAGGTTTTTGTCGATGATATGCTGGCCGAACACAGCCAGTCAGCCGAATGGATTTATCTGGCGGCCCGGTTCATCGATGATCCCATCGCCCAGATCGAAGCCGGCCGGGAAGCCATTTCGCTGAACCCGAATTTTGCTGAAGGATATCGTCTGATTACCGCCACCTACTCCCAGGATCTTTTCCGTTCACCCACCGGTGAATACGCCGGAAAACTCACCTCGATGCTTCAGACCGACGCCCCGCATTTCCAAAAATACGCCGATCTTGCACCCGAAGAGCCGATCGCCCATCAGTTCCTCTATGATTATTATGTCCATACCGGGCAGACCGACGAAGCGCTAACGGTTTTGGGAAACGCCGAAGAAAAGGCATTTGACTGGGTCGATGGTTTCAAATATGCGACTGTCCATGCCCGCGCCGGTGATTTTGCCAAAGCGATGGAAACGGTCGAAAAAGAGGTTGCCGTTCGCATTGAAGCCGGACGCATCGGCGAAGAAGACAAAAACGATTACATCGACCGCAGCTACCAGAGTGTACTGCGCAACGCCGCCGCCTATGATCATATTGTTGCCTACATCAAGAAAAAGCCCGGTTCCGACAAGGACCCCGAACAGCTTTATGCCATCGCCTATAACTATGCGCTGGCCGGCGATAAAGACAACGCGTTCGCCTCTTTGAATAAAGCCACCATGCACGGCTGGGATCAGGTTATCGTTACCAAACAGGATCAGGACCTGAATGAATTACACGATGATCCCCGCTGGGAAGCAGTCATCAGGAAGATCGAAGCCAACTGGGATAAAGGCAAACCTGAACGCAAAAAGGCCGCGCTCGCCGAAAAAATCGAGAGACCCGCCCCGGAATTCACACTTGAAGATGTCGATGGCCACATGGTCAGCCTGGCCGACCAGAAGGGTAAAGTCGTCGTCCTCGACTTCTGGGCAACCTGGTGCGGACCATGCCGTATGGCCATGCCTCTCATCGATGACTTCGTCGAAAACCATGCCGACGAAAACGTCGTTGTCTATTCGATCAATGTCTGGGAGGAGAGCAAATCAAAACCTCAAGAATTCATGGAAGACAATGAATACGACATGACTTTGCTCTATGGTAACGACGATCTGGCCAAGGCCTATGGAGTCCAGGGGATTCCCTATCTCTGTGTCATCGACCAGCAGGGTGTCATCCGATACGAGGAGAAGAAGGGCTTCCATCAGGGTATTACGGAAAATCTGGAATGGTGGACAGAGGACCTGCTAACCCGGCAAATGACTCAGAAAAACTAAACAGCAGCGTCTGTTAACAAGTTAGATGCATAAAAAAGCCCCCGATTCACCGGGGGCTTTTCTTATTGATCCTGTTACTTCGGCCTCAGCAGCCCGGCGCGGGCCCGCCCTTGAATACATAATTGATCAAAAAGACACCATCGCCGACGTTTACAGTGCCGTCGCAATTGGCGTCACCGGATTCCATCGGATCAGGGGCCGGACCTGACTTGAAGATGAAGTTTATGATATACACGGCATCGGCGACGTTAATCTCACCGTCGCCGGTGGCATCACCATAGAGGAAATCGCAGGCATCGCCGGTACCATTGCCGTTGGTGTCCTCCTGCCCCGGATTAAACACCTCAGGGCAATTATCGCAGGCATCGCCGACACCATCCTGATCATCATCTAACTGATCGGCATTGGCATCGGATGGGCAATTGTCGCAGCCATCGGGATGGTTGTCGCTGTCGGTATCGACGGCATCATCGAAGCCCGGGCAGACATCGCAACTGTCGCCGACCGTATCGCCATCAGAGTCGTTCTGATCGGGGTTGCTTATATATGGGCAGTTATCGCAGGCATCGGCAAAACCATCCTGATCGGTATCAACTCCCTGACAGCCAACAATAGTCTTATAAATCGAACGGCCATGCGTACCGGCCGCCAGCGTGCGCGAGGGAGCATGCCAGTCGAGATCGTGAATAGGGGTATTCAATGGTATCCCGATACCGAAATACTCCCAGTTCTGACCAAAGTTATAGCTGACATACATGCCCACATCCGTCCCGAGATACAGCACCGAGTCGACATCCGTATCGACAATCAAGTCATTGACCGGGGCATCGACCAGATCGCCGGAAATATCAGTCCAAATGGCGCCATAGTTGTTGGTATAGAAGATATGAGGCAGGTATTCCCCATCTTTGTAGCCGGAAAACGTCACAAATGCTCCGGCTGAATCCCGCGGATCAGCCACGACCCGGGTCACCCAGCGGTTAGGCAGGGTGGCGCTGATATTGGTCCAGCCCCCGGCGCCATCGCGATAAACCCACACATTGGCATCATCGGTTCCCACCCAGACAACAGTGGGCGTAAGGGGGGAGATGTCGATTGTCGTAATTGTTCCAAAGGTCAGATTTCCTGGTCCGGGACCGTTGGTCAAGTCGCCTGAAATATCGGTCCAGCTGTCGCCGGCATTGGTGGTTTTATACAGGCGGTTGGAGCCATAGTAAAGCGTGTTATTATCATTGGGGTCGATGATAAACGGCGTATTCCAGTTATGGCGGTCACTGTCATAGGGCACACCATTGAGTGCCCAGCTCCAGCCCGATCCCCCGCTGGTCGATTTGTACATATTGCCCCATTGGTATTCGGCATACACAATATTGGGATTGGTGGGATCGACTTCAACATAGAAACCATCGCCGCCCAGAATACGGCCCCAGGTATCGACGCCGCCATCGGGCGTGCGCATGGTGCCATTGTCCTGCGTACCGCCATAGATTCGATTCGGATCGGAGGGATCAATCTCAATTGCATAAAACTGCGTGTTGGCCATATCATAACGGCGCGTCCATGAGTCACCATTGTTATAGGAGACATTCACGCCGCCATCGCAGCCGATATAGACTTTGCCCGGCACAGCCGGATCAAAAGCCATGGCATGATGATCCACGTGTATATCAAAACCGATCTGGGTCCACGATGCCGCGCCATCGTCGCTGCGATATAAATCCACGCCAAGGGCATAGACAATATTCGGATTATTGGGATCAACTACGATGTTTCCAAAATACCAGCCGAACGAACTGAAGAGATACGTCAGATCAGCACCCGGCATCTGAGACCAGAGATCGCCCTGGAAATCGCTGCGATAGACACCCATGAAATAGCCGGGATGATTGGCGTAAATAGAATACGCCACTCCATCACCGCCGACCGCCACACCGATACGGCCGACCGTGTCAGCCGGAGCGGGGAGACCATTGGACAACAGTTCCCAATTGTCACCCCAGTCATCGGAACGATATATCCCGCTGGTAATACCGCCGACCCGTCGATCAGTCGGATTTCGGTATCGGTACCACATGGCGGCATAGAGCAGATCATTGGTTGCATCGTAGGCAATATCAACACAGGACGTTGTGTCGTTCACATAGAGCACCCGTTCCCACGAGGTTCCGCCATCCTGGGACCGATACACCCCGCGCTCCGGATTGGTCGTTCCAAATAGTTTGCCGAGAGCGGCGACATAGATGGTATCAGGACGATCCGGCAGGATGACAATACGCCCGATATGATAACTGGCCGGTAAACCGATATACGACCAGGTCGCGCCCCCATCGGTGCTTTTGAACATCCCGGTGCCTTCATAGGAATCGGTGGCGCCATTGGCTTCACCGGTACCAACATAGACAATTGATGGATTGGTCGGATCCAGCGCAATCGCACCGATTGATTGCGGGCCGACATCCTCGAAAATCGGCGTCCAGGTGGCCCCGGCATCGGAAGATTTAAACACTCCTCCGGCGGCGGAGGCGGCATAGACCGTGTCAGTGCCGGGAACTACAGCCAGTCCGGTGATGCGTCCGGGGATATTCGATGGTCCGGCCTGTTGCCAGACGACGTTGTTGGCGTCTTTGTCGGCTATTGCCACAGCGCGTTTCTCGCGGGCGGCGGCCAGCGCTTCCTCGTACTGGGCAACATCGATCTGACCGGTCGGATAGGCGCGCTGCATGTAGAAATATGAGTTCGGCATCTGTTTGGCCCGCACGATTTTGCCGGAATGCTTGAGTTCGCTGTAGACAGGATCGTGGAAAGCGCTGTCATCATGCGGCTGATGGCCCTGCGGATGGAAGCCGGCGGCAAACAGCGCGATTAAAAAAAGCGCCATAATTGCGAGAACCGGGAGTAATTTATTCATGGCTTACATTCCTCTGTTTTCGTTGACGCCACCGTTGCGAAACCACTGCGGGGTATACCGGAGCGGGGGAGTTGTTGTTTAGTACTAATATATCGGTATGTTGATATCTTACAACAGGATTTTGGGGGATCTCAAATGCCGGAGGTCGGACTCGAACCGACACGATCTTGCGATCGGGGGATT
>CAZGLR010000054.1:0-21830 GCA_964526635.1 uncultured Ignavibacteriales bacterium
CAAAATCGACCTATCTGCCCAATCCCCGTAACCCGCCTCTCCGAGGTGGGTTTATTGCTTCGGGGAGCTATGCCCACCTTGGCTGAGCATCGACCATTGCCGTCATTTCATACCCCCGTGTATTTCCCATATTGCGATATCATCAGTTGCGACTGCACGCGGATTACTGCATTGAGGACCACCCCCGATTTTACCTCGTCGCTTTCAAACTGAAATTCATCGGTAAATCTATCTTCGCACCTTTATACTTCCACCATCGGGTATCGCCGACCTGTTCCATTGTGGGCCAGCGATCATAGACACACACCGGCTGTTCGTGGAGGAACTCGATGCGCAGTCCGGCTTCGGCAATCGCCGTGACGATCTCGCCGAGCGGCCAGCGCCATCCTACCTCTTTTTCAATGACCAGATCCTTGTCGCAATAGTCGCCCTCGTTCTCGTAGATTTCCGTCCCCTGATGAAAATATGGCTCATAAATCTGTTGATTCTCATCGATCATGTCCAGAAACGGATGAGTCTCAGAGATATAGAAAAACCCGCCCGGCTTGACATATCGCGCCGCGATGCGTGCCCATTTCCTGATATCCGACATCCACCACACCGCACCATAGGACGTATAGACGATGTCAAACTGCTCATCGAGATGATCCGGGAGGTCGAATAAATCGGTTCGAATAAAGCGAGCTGAGTCGAAACCGATCTTTTCCCTTAACTCATCGGCATACGTAATCGAATCATCGGAAATGTCAATGCCGGTCACGATCGCACCCTCACGAGCCCATGACAGCGTATCCAGCCCGAAATGGCATTGTAGATGCAACAGGGTTTTGCCGGTCACGTTGCCGACTTCTTTGGTCTCCAGATCATGAAGCGTTGAGCGGCCGTTGAGGAATTCATCCACCAGGTATTCGGGATGCCTGTAATGGGCGATCGTCCGTTTGTTCCACTGCTGCCGGTTGATTTCATGATGTTCGTTCATTGGATTATTCCTGCATGAGGTGACAGATATTATTTATGCGAGCCGAAGAAGACAAACAGCCCTATAACCAGAAAGATGACGTTGATTGACCACGCCGCGACATCGGGCGACAGGGTGCCGCTATAGCCCAGCGACTGGGTGACTTTGAAGATCACAAAATAGAATAACGATATCGCCGAGGCGATGGCAAACGATACCGCCACCCCGCTGCGACGAGGGTTCGACGCCAGCGGTATGCTTAAAAAGACCACGATGAAGCTGGTGAACGGAAATGAAATCTTGATTTTTAAATCAACCAGCTCCCGGGTGTATTCAGCCCCTGTTTTTTTAAGGACCTCGATATATCCGGCCAGTTCGCGATAACCCATATCCTCCGGCTTCCCCTGGTACTTTTCGAATTCATCCGGTTTTTCCATTGCACCGGTAATCACCAGTGAATCGAAGCGGATAAAACCTTCGGATTTATCGGTGAAGTCGCGATAGATGCCGTCGTAGATAGTCCAGAAGCCATTGAGATAAACCATGCGCTCGCCGCGATACGATTCCCGAAGTGAATCTCTCTCGAAGCGCTGCACCAGGGCGCCGCGGGCTTCGCTGCGTTCGGGGCGGAAGAGATCAAAATGGTAAATATAGCCGCCCTCGCCCTGCTTGGAGAGATTATACATGACTTTGCCTCGGGAGTCATCGCGTCTTTCGATAGTGCCATGTTTGATCCGTTCCCGCTCGCGCGTCGCCTCGGGCAGGATTTCTTCATTGAAGAAGAAATTGAAGATAGACAGGAAGAACGCAAAGATGAGAATCGGCAGCGCAATGCGATACAGCGACAACCCGGCGGCCTTCATCGCCAAAACTTCGTTGCTGCGGGCCATGATCCCGACTGAAAACAACCCCGCCAGTAGCACCGCGGCAGGACAGACTATCTTGTAAATCCACGGCAGGAAATAGACATAATATTTGACCACATCAAGCGGTGAGGCGGCATGGTCAACTATATCTTCGAGGTTCTCGATGACATCGATAATCAGGGCAATCAGCATTATGGCACCCAGCGCCACGACCAGAGAGACTATAAAACGGACAAGCAGATAGCGGTCGAGGATGCGGATCATGATTTTCTCCGTGACCAGCTACGCGTGAAATCAAAAAGCGTCCAGACGGATTTCTCAGTCGAAACGATATACAACAAGTACAAGCCGGTCAGCCCGATGATAATATTGGCTGACCACATTGACCAGAATGGCGTAATTATGCCCCGGTCAGCCAGGTCTTCGCCGCCGATCAAAAAGGCCCAGTACATGACAAACAGCCCCAGCGACATTCCGATACTGATGCCCATCCCGCCACGGCGGGCCAGTATTCCCAAAGGCGCACCGATCATGACAAACACCACGCATGCGGTCGGGATCGAGTATTTTTTATATATTTCAACATAATACGAGTTGATCAGCTTCTGCTGTGTGCTAATGCCGTTGGTTTCGCGCGCCACCACCTGATAGGTGGACCGTTCGTCACGGGCCAGCGATTGCCGTGCAGCGTTTTCCGATAAACTGGTATCCGGCGGCGGCAGGGCGGTATCGATCAAAACACGCTGAATGCGCTTGTTCACGATATTGTTGATTTTATCGCGATAGGGCTCCATACTGGCCTGCCATTGCCGGACATCGCTCAGCATCTGTTGGGCCGATTTCTCCCGGTCGGTGCGGAACTGGTCGCTGGATTCCTGAAAATCCTGGGTAACATCGGACACGACAATACGCTGTGTTTTGAACGCCAGCCGTCGGTAACCCTCGATATTCTCGGGGTCGAACTCGTGGATTTCGCCATCGTGCAGATCAAACACCAGATCGCGGCCGTTGTTGGCAAAGGTCAAATGGCCGGCGTTGGCAACAATCGTACGCGGTGGGTGTTCGTTCTTACCCAGTTCCAGAATTTTCACACCGGACAGATCGGAGGTCTCATGATTGACTGAATCGATGAGAATAATATATCCGGGGATATCATTGACAAAGGCCCCACCGCGAATTTGCAGGGTGGGGCGCATACGGCGGACGTCCTGCATTAAAACCCGAGCGCGATGATTCATATCGGGAAGAATGTAATTATTGAAATACACCATACCATAAGCCAGCACAGCCGACGCCAGCAGCACCGGATACATGATGCGGAAAACATGCACCCCGGCGGCCTTAATCGCAGTCGTTTCAAATTCCGAGGTCAAGCGCCCGAACGCCATCAGCGTCGCCACCAAAACCGACATCGGGACCGACAGGGCGATCATCCATCCGATCTGATACACAAAAACCCTGGTGATCACTGTCCAGGGGAGTTCCTTGCCCACAACCATATCGACCAGTTGCGGGATAAAGTCGATAACGAGGATGAAGGTGATGATGATAAAGGCGAAGAAAAACGGTCCGATATGTTCACGCAACACATAGCGAGATAATATGTTGCGAAAATCGACCAGGGCGATAAGCCCGGCCCCGAAACGGTGCCGTCGCGGCGGCTTTTGGGTGGTAGCGCTTTCCATAACAGGTGCAAAATATACCGATGCTCTGTATCTGTCACAAGCAAATTCCCCCCGCAACGCGGCAAGGATTTGGCATAAAATTATACCCTTGAATATTGACAGCGGCAGATAAAATCGAGATACTATTTTATATCATGAAAGAAAATTTCGTAAAAGACCTCAGACCCGGTGACACGATCACCGCATTCTTCGCTCTGCGCAAGGCCGAGCTCATGGAAAAGGACGGCAACTACCGGCTGTCTATGGAACTTGGTGACCGCACCGGCCGCGCCCAGGCGATCCTCTGGGAAGACGCCCGCGAAACCGCCGCCCTTTTAGTACCGGGTTCGATTGTCAAAATCCGTGGTGTGGTCACCACCTACCGCGACAACATCCAGATTACCATCAAACGCATCCGCACCGCCACTGAGGATGAGTATGATCTGGCCGACTTTTTCAGGCGATCGGCCAAATCCGAGGATGAACTCTCCGCGTTGCTGACCGCCATGATCGAACGGCTCGAGAACCGCTACCTGCGCGAATTGATGGACAACGTCTTCGGCGATGCCGATATCCGCATCAAATACCTTCGCGCCCCGGCCGGGAAACTGTTTCATCACGATTATGTCGGCGGCCTGGCTGACCACAGCCTGTCTATGGCCGAAGTAGCCATACGGCTGGCTGATCATTATCCCAAACTCGATCGCGATCTGCTGATTGTCGGGACCCTGCTTCACGATATCGGCAAGATATGGGAGTACGACGCCACCAATGTCATCGATTTCACCGATCACGGCCGCCTGGTCGGGCATATCAATATCGGCGATGAGTTCATATGCAGCATGGCCGACGCGATCGAGCATTTCCCCGATGATTTATTAATGCACGTCCGGCACCTGATTATTTCGCATCAGGGTGAACCGGAGAAGGGCTCTCCGGTAAAACCGCAGACGCCCGAGGCGGTCTTTTTGCATCATCTCGATGATCTCGATTCGCGCATGGGCGCACTGGATAAGATTCGCGAGCGTACGGGTGGCTCCGGCTGGTCGCAGTTCAATCGCATCTTCGACCGTTTCCTCTACTTCGGCGAAGGCGCCGGCGAGGCGGAGGGGGAGTGAGTACGAGGATAGGCTTTCTATTGGGGGCTGGTTTTTCAAAGCCGGCTGGGTTTCCGCTGATTGGCGAGCTAAATAAAATACTGTAAGTCTTGGATTATTCTTATCCAGGGTTGGCTTTTTCGTAAGGACCGGGAACCCGACAATACAGAGCATTATCGGGTTCCCGCATATGAGCGTAACCATGTGAAACAGGCGATTTTCTAACTAAACGGTTAGTTAATTCAGAGAGCGTTATTATGCCTTACGCTGTCGACGAAGTTCAATTGCAGACTAAATCAATTTTTCACCACGCCCCAAGCTATGGGGCGCCCAGAGATTGACTTTTTCGTAATGGCATGAATCAAATATATTCCTCCACAACAATCTGTGGGGCGCGCTGCGCTTAAGTTGTCGTAAGCATGCAAATGTGGAGCCCGCATAACTCAACGATACCGGAACTGGATTTTTTAACTTCATCCCTATCGACCGGCCTATGCAGAATTATACTCCGCACAAATTATCCATCCCCGTTCCCTATTCTTTTTGTTGACATCAATTTGACAATTTATATACCATCGTGTGAGAGAGGTACAACCGGTCGGAGGGAAACGACCGGATGATGACCGATAATACTCTGAGCCATATTATCGTCATCTCACGAGGGAATCGTACTGCGAAAGCAGAAAAAGGGGACTGACTCCACAGTACGAACAACGTCATGTGTGTGTGTTACCCGTCACGAGGGGAATCGGGTGCGTGTGCGCATTATCAGGAATGAATTACAAATCGCTTCCCAGCGATACTACTTACCCTAACCCGAATACGGCGGGCGTCCTGCAACGGGACCCCGCCGTTTTATTATATGTATCCCCATCCTGGTTATGTAGGAACGGGCGATCATTTACGAAGTTATTATTACGAGGTTTTCTCGCTTCGCCCTCTCAGCCATATGTAATAATGTTCCATGGTCGACATACTAAATTCATACTCCCCTCTGTTAGGCCCGGAGCGCAAAATATTCAATTTTTTCGACTTGTGAAGAAAATTTGATAGTTTATTCTTTTCGCTATTTGTGAGTAGCTTTTCAAGGTCATTTCGGCGGAAGCAAGCATTCCCTGAGAAATTATTGACGACTTTGTTCAAAATGGATCTATAGTCTTTGCTTTGAATTGCCTTATAGATTTGCTGATCTACGTGCTTTTTTCCGATTTCTTCCGCAGCTATCTTAATTGCCCGATTTGCATCACCTGTGTCTATTGTCTTATCACGATTAACCCAAAATGCTGCATCACCTATAGTGTGCATTATTTTGGGTAAGCCACTTGAGAAGTAGACAAGGAGTTCAAGCGCATCACTATCCACGTTTATTTGAACAGAATTAAAAGCTGAAATAAAAAACTCCTCTACTGAGGACTTATCCAGGCGACCAATTTCGGTGATCTCAAAGATGCGATCAACCGGCGGATGCTTAGCAATCATATCTCGGCGCCTTTCCTCGACGCCACACAGCACCAACATTAGGGGAATTGGTTTTTCCCGCATAGCGTTGGTATCGATTATTCCTTTGATAAATATAGCGAAATCATCACTGCCGACGATTCCATTCAATTCATCCAAAATAAGCATCATTCCCTTGACGCCGTTATCGGATAAGCGAATGAGTGCTTCTCCTATAAAGCTTAATATGCCATAAGGGGAGGTTATCTGAGGAGCATCGGATTTCAATGCGTCAAGATTAAGCGAAATGCCGAATAATTGTTGTTGTCCGATGTATTTTGAAAGCCAATTGCGAATGTTTTCCTGAGCATCGGGACTGAATGTACCGGAATGAATAGTAGCTTCCAAAATTGAAACAGCCATGTCTTCAAGTGAATTGCATCCTCCCAGAGTCGCATAAATACCATGAAGCGCGTGCCGCTTTTCTCCCAAACCTCTGATGTAACCGGCAAAGGAACTCTTGCCTATCCCGTATTCACCCTGAATAAAAAACGAGGTTGGCTTTCCATTTTCAACTTGAGCCAAACCGCGCTCTACAATTCGAGAAATTTCAGATTCTCGTCCTACGAAAAGTTCCAATGGAACAGGTTGACCGGGATAAAAAGGGCTCCTGCCCTTGGTTATTTCATTCATAACTAAAATTTACGTTCCCATCGTCCATGATGCAAGATATTCTTTCTGCTCGGCGGTCAGACGGTCGATTTTGATGCCCATCGAATCCAGCTTTAGTCGCGCAATCTTGTCGTCGATCCGTTCCGGGATCGTATGGACCTCGTTTGACAATGGCGCTTTCAGTTTGACCAGGTACTCAGCACCCATGGCTTGATTGGCAAACGACATATCCATCACCATGGCCGGATGCCCCTCAGCCGCGGCCAGGTTAATCAGGCGCCCCTCGCCGAGGATACGAATACGGTTGCCGTTCATCAGCTTGTATTCTTCCACGAATTTCCGCATCGTCTTGACCGAACGGCTAATCTGCTTGAGGCCATCGATATCCAGCTCGACATTGAAATGGCCCGAGTTACACACAATCGCGCCATCTTTCATCTTGATAAAATGCTCGGGACGGATTACATGAATGTCCCCGGTCAATGTCACGAAGACATCGCCCAGCGATGCCGCCTTCGACATCGGCATTACCTGGAAGCCGTCCATCACCGCTTCCAGCGCCTTGGTCGGATCAACTTCGGTGATAACAACCTGGCCGCCCATACCGCGCGCGCGCATGGCCACTCCTCGGCCGCACCAGCCATAGCCGGCGACAACAATAGTTGATCCGGCGATCAGGTGATTGGTCGCTCGAATGATGCCATCGATTGTCGATTGCCCGGTGCCGTAACGATTATCGAAGAAATGCTTGGTCTTGGAATCATTCACCGCGATAACAGGAAAAGCCAGGGCGCCGTCTTTGGCCATCGCCCGCAGACGAATCACTCCGGTCGTGGTTTCTTCGGTACCGGCGATGATGTTCGGTATCAGTTCCTGGCGGTCGCTGTGGAGCGTGGACACCAGATCAGCACCGTCGTCCATCGTCATATGCGGCTGAATGTCCAGCGTTTGGTGGATGTGCTTGTAATAGGTCTTGTTGTCTTCGCCGTTGATGGCGTACACAGCAATACCGAAATCCTTGACCAGCGAGGCCGCGACATCATCCTGGGTCGACAACGGATTCGAGGCGCACAGAGCGCAGTTGGCACCGCCCGCTTTGAGTGTGCGCATGAGATTGGCGGTTTCGGTGGTTACATGCAGGCAGGCGGCAATAGTGGTGCCACGCAATGGTCTCTCTCGTTTAAAACGATCGCGGATCAGCCGCAGCACGGGCATATTAGTTTCAGCCCAGTCGATTCTTTTTCTGCCTTCGGGGGCGAGACTCAGGTCCCGGACATCATACTTGGCCATGGTATTCCCTTTATTGCTTCGTTTCGTTTTCGTCGCCATCACTTTCAATCCTTTGTCTGTTTGACCGATCAAGCATCTTTAATGAGCGTTTTCGCGATATCGGTTCGTTCCCAGGTGAACGTTTCTTCATTGCGGCCGAAATGGCCATAGGTTGCCGTACGGCGATATATCGGGCGCAGCAGGTCGAGTTGTTCAATTATGCCGCGCGGGGTTAGTTGGAAATGCTTCCGGACCAGCCCGGCCAAATGCGATTCCGGGACTTTGGCGGTGCCATCCGTCCAGATCCGTACTGAAACCGGATCGGCCACACCGATAGCATACGACAACTGTACCGAGCAGCGATCGGCCAACTCAGCCGCGACAATATTCTTGGCAATATGGCGGGCCATATACGACGCCGACCGGTCAACTTTGGTCGGATCCTTACCGGAAAACGCCCCGCCACCATGCGCCGCCGAGCCGCCATAGGTATCGACGATAATCTTGCGGCCGGTCAGGCCGGCGTCCGATTGCGGTCCGCCGATAACAAACTTACCGGTCGGATTGACATAATACTTGGTTTTGTTATCCAGCATGCTTTCCGGGATAATCGCACGGATCACTGCTTCCTTGATTTCTTCGCGGGCCTGTTCAGTGATATGCTTGCCGGTTTTATCCAGAATCGATTCGTTGTGCTGTGTTGATATAACCACCGCATCGATCCGAGTCGGCTTATTATCTATATATTCGATCGTCACCTGCGATTTACCATCGGGACCGAGATAATCAAGTATTTTTTTCTTCCGTACATCAGCCAGGCGGCGCGTCAGCTTATGAGCCAGAATGATCGGCATTGGCATCAATTCATCGGTTTCCCGGCAGGCAAAACCGAGCATCAGGCCCTGGTCCCCGGCGCCGCCGGTATCGACACCCTGGGCGATATCGGGCGACTGCGATCCGATCGCATTAAGCACCGCGCAGGCGCTGGCCGAGAAACCCATCGTTGAATCAACATAACCTATGTCAGCCAGAATATTCCGTACCAGTGATTGTATATCCACATATCCGGTCGTGGTAATCTCGCCGCCAACCACTACCAGGCCGACTGTTACAAAGGCCTCACAGGCTACGCGCGCACGGGTGTCCTGCACCAGAATCGCATCGAGAACGCCATCAGAAATCTGATCGCAAACTTTGTCCGGATGTCCCTCGGTTACCGACTCGGACGTAAACAAGTAGTTTTCCACAGCCATTGTCTTCTCCTGAAAAATCTCGCATCAATGCGTCAATAGTACCCGACTTCCGAGGAATCGCCGACATTGATAATTCGGAAATCACCAAAAACCACCGCCTTGTGGCCGATAAGCGAATCGGTCAAAAGCGCATTTCGAACCTCGGCTTCATACCCAATAATGGAATTACGCAACACCGCCCGCCGAATGACGGCATTATCTGACACAGACACATACGGCCCGATAATTGATTCCTCGATCGTCGCGGTCGGCGCAATATAGACCGGCGGTATAATGACCGAACCCTCGCGCGATGTCGTGTTCCCCATCTTTTCAAGCAAGTGGCGATTGGTTTCGATCAACGTCTCCCGCTTGCCGCAATCATACCAGCCATCAACCGCAAACACGCGGAACTCGACACCATCTTCTATCATCGTCTGCAGCGCATCAGTTAGTTGATACTCGCCCTTGGTCTTTTTGTCCGACGCCACCAGATTGTCGAGATGATCCTCAAGTAATTTGCTGTCGCGGATATAATACAGCCCGATAATCGCCAGATTCGATTTGGGCTCAGCCGGCTTCTCGACCAATTTGGTCACGATGCCGCCTTTCTCTTCGGCAATACCGAAACGTGAGGGATCATCGACTTGCATCAATCCAAGGACATTGTCTCCCTCACTGACCAGCTTTTCCAGATTGGTTTCAACAATCGTATCGCCCAGGATAATCAGCACCGGGCTGTTGGGCATCTCCCGCAACGCCAGCTTGACGGCATGTCCCAGACCGAGCAGTTCCTCCTGCTCAACAAAGGTGACATTCAAATCGTAGGTTGTTTTAACATATTCGCGGACCTTGTCCCCCATAAAACCGGTGACAATCAGGACTTCATCCGGATTAAGGGGCTTGATAGAATCAAGGATATGCCCCAGAATCGGCTTTCCGGCCACATGCAACAATGCTTTCGGGATAGTATGTGTATGCGGCCGCAGACGGGATCCGATCCCCGCCGCCGGAATAATAACCTTCATAATAGCGACCCCTTGGATTGGGTTAATGAGCGAATATACAGAAAGTGGACCGACACGCAACCCAAAAAGTTACCGACTTGCCGGCGCTATCTTTCCGTTTGCACATATGTACGGATTATTCCACTACGTAAACAAATTAACCATGCTCCCGCCCCAGTCCTCGATCAAGAACTGCACGCGACCGATTAAAAGCGAGATTCGCGCCATGACCGTGTAGCCAAAATGCGCCCCGAACGAGATCATGATAAACCATATACCGGTCTTGGCCGCCGCCCCCAGCAGGCCTTTGTGTTCCTTCGAAAAATAGAAATAGATGAGTGTGGTCAACACACCCACCACGACCACTATCGCCAGAAGCAGCTCCTGCAGACCACCGCTGTTGTTAAACGGCAGCATAGTCGCCTGAATCTGAGGCAGGATCTTGCCATGGAGTTCGGATATCAAAAAAATACCGGCTGTCGTCCCCATGACAAAAGCCAGTGACAGACGGCTCACCCAGTGAATCCCCCTGAAGAAACGCGAAAACATTAAGATCCCGAGAAATCCCGGAATAATCAAATACCATTTGCCGTCTTTGAACATCGGATCAAGCATCTGCTGAATGATAATCGAATTCCAGACCAGCCCGATATAATACCCCGCCGAAATACCTGCGAAAATGTGCTCTGCGATTTTATAAAAGGGATTGTCCTTGTACAAAAACGAAAACAGCGCCAGCGTGAAGAATGCCACAATCCATAGTTGAAGGAACTCACCAAGACTCACGATGACCTCCCTCGGCGCCGTTCGGTAAAGAAAATGACATTACCGGTAATGACTGAGAAGATAATAAACAGATGTACCAGTGATTGTGCCGACATTCCCTTGGTCGCAGTATCGGGACGATCAATCAACTCCTCATACTCGGCCGCGCCTTTCATTCCGCCCAGAAGGCCGGTCATCTGCCCCGAACCGACATAGGCGTAATACCGGGGCGCCATGACAGCCGTCATGCCGCAGCCAACACCGATCTTATACTGGGCATTGACAATCGACATCCAGTAATCAACGACACCGTTGTCGGCAACCACAAAGATGAAATCCAGATCGTCGTAATTTTCGATATCCTGCATTAACGGGAGACTGTCGAGGTCGGTGCCGCGATTATCTGTGGGATATATGCTTTTAATCGATGATCCCATACCCTTCAATACCGCAACATAATTATATTTATAACCGAGATTGACGTAATCGACACCATATTCCTTGTCGAATTCGGCGGCGATATCACTGGTGACGCGCTCGGCAATCGAGGGCCCGCCCAGCGGGACAGTCGTCATCGTCACGACATTGCAGTCCTTGCGAAACAGATGCCGCAGCGCCGCCCGCGACATCGGCTCGGTTTCGGCCAGGGTCGAGGCATAGTAATCGAATGTCAGCATAACCGTGACCGAATCAGGCAGGATCTCGACGGCATTGAATAATTGCTTTGTTTCCGGTGAGACTTCCGATGGCAACTCAAATGTGATCAGTACGGGAAAGACAACATACACCCCTACCGCCAGGTAGATATACCGGCGGTCTCTGGTCTTCAGGGTGCGATACAGACAAAACACCCCGATCAGAACCAGAAAGATATATGCCAACGCCATCCACATAAAAGCGGCCTATTTCCCCAAATATGTCCGTTCGATTCCCAGCATGATCCGCAGCGCCATGGCCGCCGCCCCGAGTGCCGCCCCGATAATAATCCCTCGCTGCACGGCCAGATTAACCCCACCCATGACAAATGAATTTATCAACTGCGGCAGATCGGCATGGATACTCTTCAAGAGCATCTCACCCATAGGAATCCGCCAGAGCATGACCAGAACCGCCGTAATCAATAGCAGCGTCGATTCGGCATTGCGCGCCCGAAAAGCTCGAAAGGCCGCCGAAGCAATATAAAAGGCCAGCATGGCAAACATGGTTGACATCATGGGCGCATCGAGATACGTAAACAGCCAGTCATAGACCGAACCGGGAGCGGTGCCGAACAATGGTGACCATGACGTCGGCAAAATCGCCGGAATCGCCATGACGAAAATCGACACCAGGGTGAGTATCTTGTAGCCCCAGTCTTCCTTGCGTCGCCTGACCGCGGTGTAATTAACCCGGACAATTGAAACCACACCCAAAAGCAGCGTAAAGCCGGAGACAATCGTCACCCAGCTCAGCAACTCCGGTTCAAGTCGGCCAACGATGCTTTTCTCCGGATTGAAGAAAAACGAGACGACCATGATAAATCCGGCCAGAAATGCTATGATTATTGGAACGGTCGTTCGCATCGATCACACGCTGTCAAAAAGGTTGAGATACCATTCGCCGGTACCGAAAGTCGCCAGAATCACCCCGAGGACAATCAAAATGACCAAAAGCATCTTGACCCAGTCCTGCCCCTTGAGCCCGCCCATCAAAAGCGGCTCCCGGGTCAGATAGGCCGAGGCGGCATATAGTTCTTCGCCCATCAGGGTATAGTCGCAGGAAGCGATAAAAAACGGCAACTGGGCCGGCTGGGCTGTCCCGGCGATCTGAATCGACCCGGCGGCATTGCCCGTTTCGGCCAGGAGCAGCGATTCGGCGTAAAACGCCCCCATATATATGTTGGTTGCGGGCCGTTCCCGCATCATGAGGCCATTGACATGAGCGGTGAAGGCAAACTGTTCGCCGGCGACATACCGGACCGTATCACGATCATAGGCGTCCGGCTTACCCTCCGTGGCATAGGCCTGTTCGACCACTTCCTGCCCGGCCGCCAGAACCATCGGATACCGTACCGGCACCATCAGCGGGGTCTCATACCGGGCGGTAATCCGTGCCACCCGGCCGAGAATTGATATCCCGGCAATTGTTTCGATTTCATCGATCTCATTAATACCGGGGATAAAAAGCACCGGCTTGCCCATCTCGGTAGCGCGCCCGACCGCCTCCTCGACTTCATCGAGACCGTTGATTTTACGGATAAACAGTGATTTCTCGGCCCGTGCCCATCGCGTATAGATCAGAATCGCAGCTGAAAACAGGAGCATGAAAATCAGGGCGTTCAGACGGTCAATGCGAAATGCTGGCTTTTCCGATTGCGATCGTTCGGCCCGGGCGGCGGCGGCGTCATCGAGAGTGGCGGCAGCGGCCGTGGTATCAGAAAGGGTCTCGGCGATGATTTCAGAGGTATCTGACTGGGCGAGCGATACTGCTGCCGGGCAGCACAAGAGAGCCATCAGGAGTGCGGCACAGATGTATATGAAGCGGGCTTGAGACACGACCCAAGATATTGCCATGCAGCGCGAAATCAAAGCGGAAACTATCCGCTATCCTCATAAAAAAAAAGCCCCCGGAGTACAGGGGCTTTTCTGGATACGATAATGTCGGAAGAATCCGAGTTACTCTTCCTTTTTATCTTCTTCTTCGGCAGACGTTTCCTCTTCCGCCGGTGATTCAGGCGCTGTCTCTTCCGACGGTGCCTCGGCGGTTTCGGAGGTATCAGATGCCTCAGCCGCAGGCTGTTCTTCAGCAGCGGGAGCAGGCTCTTCGGACGATGCCTCGGCCGGTTTTTCCTCGGCCGGAGCTTCTTCTTCAGAGCTTTCCTCAGCAGGTGACGCCTTTTCGCCTTCGGCCGTCTTTTGGGCCCCGGCGGCTTCACCCAGCGAGACACTGCTGGTTGCCTGTTTGGCTATGAACGCCTCATATTCCTCGCGGTTGCGCTTTTCGAAATATGCCGACAGCGACAGGACAATCTTGCGTCCGGCACGATCGAACTCGATCACCTTCAGCGGCAGGCTGTCGCCCTCATTGAACGATTCGGCGGGCTTGTTCATGTATTCGTCACCGAGCTGATTAGCCGGTACGAATCCCTCAACCTCGCCGTCGAGTTCCACCACCAGGCCGCGATCCATAACCCGGACCACCGCACCCAGGACTTCATTGCCAACACTGTACTTCTTGGCGTATTCCGGCCACGGATCATCCTGGAGCTGCTTGAGACCAAGTGATACCCGGCGATTTTCGGAATCGATGCGAAGGACCTTGACGTCGATTTCCTCACCCTTCTTCATAACTTCCGAGGGGTGCTGAATTCGCTTCGTCCACGACATATCCGAAATATGCACCAGGCCATCGATACCCTCTTCGATCTCGACGAAGGCGCCAAACGCAGTCAGGTTGCGGACCTTACCGGAAACCACCGACCCGACCGGATACCGGGTGTGAACCATAGTCCACGGATCCGGCTCCATCTGCTTGATACCCAGCGATATCTTTTCATTTTCCTTGTCCACCGAGAGTACAACAGCTTCGATTGCGTCACCGATGCTCATCAGTTTAGAAGGATGTTTGATATGCTGTGTCCATGACATTTCAGAAATGTGAATCAGGCCCTCGATTCCCTTTTCGAGTTCCACAAAGGCACCATAGTCGGTAATCGAAACGACTTTCCCGGTCACCTTCTTGTTGACCGGGTATTTCTCTTCGATATTTTCCCACGGGTATGGCGTCAGCTGCTTGAGACCAAGGGAGATGCGCGACGTTCTCTCATCGAAGTCGAGAATCTTGACTTCAAGCTTATCACCCAACTGGACCATCTCGGAAGGATGCCGCATACGGCCCCAGGACATATCGGTGATATGCAGCAGACCATCGACTCCACCCAGATCGATAAACACACCGAAGTCGGTGATGTTCTTGACCACACCATCGCGGACCTGACCAACCTGAATCTCGTCGAGCAGATTGGCACGCATCTTCTCGCGCTCGTCCTCCAGGACCGTCCTGCGGGACACCACGATATTGCGGCGGGCTTTATTGAGCTTGATGATCTTGACATTCATCGTCTGACCAATCAGGGCATCGAAATCAGGCACCTGCCGCAGCGCAATTTGTGAACCGGGCAGGAAAGCATCCACACCCATGACGTCCACAACCACGCCGCCTTTGATACGGCGCTTGACCCGACCGGGAACCAGATCGCCGGCATCGTGGGCCTCGCGAATGCGATCCCAGACGCGCATAAAGTCGGCTTTCTGTTTGGACAGTACCAACTGACCGTTCTGGTCCTCGACTGCTTCGAGAAACACTTCGATTTTATCACCGATCTGGATATTGACTTCGCCGGTGAATTCAGAAATCGGAATGATGCCCTCGGATTTGAATCCGACGTCAACGATGATATCTTCTCGCGTGACCCCGATCACGGAGCCGGTGACGATTTCACCCTCTTTGATATCCTGGATCGTATTTTCATACAGGTCGAGCATTTCCTGGTACTCGCTGTCGTCGTATTCAGCGGCATCGAGTTCAGTCAATTTCATCGACCGAACCTCATCGACCGGCGGGGCTTCAATTACCGTCTGTTGGCGCGTAGCCGCCTTTTCAGCGATGCGCTTCTTTCGATCTGTAACGACTTCCTCGACTTCCAGTACCTCTTCGGGTTCGAGATGATCGCTGTCTTCAAGAGATTTCGGCTTGATCAGCTTCTGCTTGGCACCTTTGGTCTTTTTGGCGCGAGCGAGTTTCGATTTGCTCTTGCGGCTCTTATCACCTCCATTCGTGTCGATTTCTTCGCGAAAATTTGATTTGGCGTCTGCCATGTTATGTTATTCCTCCTTTGGGTATATTCTCCGGCGAACCGGAGTTGCTTTTGTACCTTTAGTGTCGGCACACCGACAGATTTATTTCAATCAGGTAGATTTTTCTTTCTCTTCTGCTTCGACCACGTGTGACCGCAGGTCACGAATACGCTTCATCACTTCCTCAGCCAGCATCCGGTATCCGTCGCGATCTTTTGGAAATCGCGAGATTTCTTCGGATGTGATGACGGCTCCGAAATACACCCGCAGGCCACGGCGCGAAAAAATTGCCTGCTTCCAGACATCGGTGCGATATATAAACGCCGGCAAAACCGGCGCGTTGGTCCGCGCCGCCAGCATGCCTATTCCCGGTTTGGGCGGCAGAAAATCGGCGCCCCGCCCACGCGTGCCCTCGGGAAACATCAATATCGCCTGGCCATTTTTCAGGATATCGGACACTATCCCGAGCGCTGTGGGATCAAATGTCCCGCGCCGCACCGGAATCGCGTTAAACGACGATATAATCAGCCGAAACAATGGATTTTCAAAGAGCTCCCGCTTGGCAAAATAATGCATCATACGCGGGATGGAAATACCGGCCAGCGGCGGATCGAGATACGATTTATGGTTCGCCGCGACAATCAACGGTCCCTCCATAGGGACATGCTCCAGACCATAGATCTTGAGCCCGAAAATGACACGGGCAAGGAATCTGGTCAGAAACCAGACCATCCAGTACCCAATCCTCGTCATTTCGGCCTGCTGAACGCCTTTCGGGCATGGCTGATGATTGTCTCAACCTGCTCTTCAATCGACATCGCGCTCGTATCCACCGCTATCGCCCCCGGAACCTGAATCAGCGGCGATTCGGATCGCTCGCTGTCGTTTTTATCCCGGGCAATAATAAGCTTTTCCTGCTCCTCAAGCGTCGTGTCTTCCCCACGGTGTATCGCTTCGAGAAAACGGCGCTGGGCTCTTGTCTTGACATCGGCCCTGAGGAAAACCTTCAAATCGGCACGGGGAAACACCACCGAGGTGGTATCGCGGCCTTCCGCGACAATCGAACCCTTTTTTCCCATCGCCTGCTGGCGCGAAACCATCTCCCGCCGTACACCGGGATGCACCGCCACTGCCGACGCTCCCCGGGTTGCCTCCGGAGACCGTATTTCGTCAGTGACATCTTCGCCATTCAGCAGTACCCGCTGCTGCCCGTTGTCCCCGTGCTCAAACTCAATAGTGACCTTGGCGGCAATTTGGGCCAGGGCATTCGCATCCTCCAAGGCTACGCTATTGCGCAGCGCAAACAATGCCACCGCCCGGTACATCGCGCCGGTGTCGAGATAGGTGAATCCAAGACGCTGCGCCAGCATTTTGGCTGTCGTGGACTTGCCCGATCCGGCCGGACCGTCGATGGCAATAACCTTGCCCGTGAAGGACGATAACTTTATAGGTACCGCCATAGCAGCGGGTTAAGATAATAGCAAATCGTGAAAAATCAAGGGCCAAAAATGGATAAAAACAAATTTTTTAAGCAGTTACAGACTTATCCACATGGGCCTTTACTTCCCCGGAAGTATCCGAAACGGCGAAATCCAATGGATCTCTCGCGATTATCAGGCACTGACCTTTCTCTTGCGGGCAAAAGGTTTGGCGTGTATTACGGCCCTGACTGTAGCCTTATTTCATTTACCATTTTGACTCGCCCCGCCATTCCAGTTAAAGTAAAAAAACCCCAAGGGGAATACCATTCATCCATTGACGTTCGGGCGGTATCGAGATAAATAACGTTGTCATCCAGGCCAAAATAAGCACCCTCTTCACAATTTTTACCCAGCTCGGCAAAAATATTCACGAATTTGATACACGTACCGGTTATAAGACCCACCGCTTCCTCTGAAAATAACATCGGGATAACTTTTCTGAATTTCTTGGTAAAAAGACTATCCAATCTATGCAGTTCACCATCCTCGCAGGGAGTAATACTGTCGATGCGGCCCCCGTTTTCAATTTTATCATAATCGACCGGCATATCGTATGGTGGAATATATTTGGGGTGGACTGGTTTGGTCAAATCATGCGGAATCACAATTTCGAATCCGGATGGAGCAAGGGTATCATATGCGTATTCCAATGCATCGTCAGCATCTTCATCAGGGGTATAAAATTCCACATAATAAACAGAGTCGCCCGGTTCACCGGCAATGAATCGAAACGCTTCGATTTCGATATTGTAAATTTGTGTGGAATCATAATCTCTAATATATTTTGTTTCACCGATCAATGAAGCAATACAACCAAACATTGTGAGTTCTTCAAGGATCGCCCGGTGTAATTTATCTCTCTGGGTTTCTGGTTTCTTCTTTATCATAAACTCGACGCTACTCTGCGACATAACACTGCCTGCAAACAAAACCAAAATAAGCAGACAAAGAGAGACAATCCCTCGTTTCGTCAGTCGGGATCGGCTCGATATCCGGCGATGGGTAAGAAAATCCATAGTACCTCCCAATTAATTGTCTTGAACTCAATCTCTTACAATTCCTCAGAAAGTTCCCATTGCGTCAGATAGCCCTTATTATAGAGACGAATTATAACTCATTTTTGTGTAAATAGTAATACAAACTATTGAATAAGAAACATATCGCCTTATTCAGATAGCCGACCCCTGAAGGGGTCGGCCACAATCTCAAATCTGTTTTCAATGAAAATTTCTATCGCCGATCTGTCTAACCTACATCCCCCCCACTACCAGCTTGGGCCGCAACCGGCCGGAGCGTTTGCCAGCGAGGGATCAATATCGGCCGTTACTGTCGTACTGCCGCCCTGAATGATCGTCGGTGTACCGCCATTCCAGTAATTGTTTTCCAGCGGGACATCGGTAACGGCAGTCATGGCAAAAAGGTAAATTCCGGCCGTGGTTGCGTCGAAATCATTGTTTTCCACCTGTCCGGCATCGACCATACCGACATTATAGAAATAGATGCTGTAGTAGCCGTCGCGCAGAACATTATGTTCGATTCTGGCATCTGTCCCCCGCAGGTCGACATTGATTTTCAGCACGATTTGGTTAAAGGCGCAGTGTTCAATAATCGGCCATGAGCCCATTTCGATCTCGAAATACGATCCCCCGGTATTCTGATTGCTGTTGATATAGCAGTTGGAGAAACACGGCGAACATGATTGCATAAAGACGGCGTCGCTGGAATATCTGATATTATTTATCGAGACGTTTTGAATCAACGTTCCCGAGCTGTCGGCCGGATTGAAATCGACACAGTCGTTGAGGAATCGAAGTCTGATGCCTTCACCATTATTCAGCGCTCCCCCACTGCGTCGGTGAGCAGTAATAGTGGCCGGTGTATCAGGGTGCGCCGCTATGCGAAACAATCCGTTGATTTCAATTTGTGAAAACTCCGACTGATCGACCACTTCCATATCGATCGTGGCATTATCCAGCACGTATACGGCCGCCCCGCTGTCAATCACCAGATCACCATCGTCGATTGTCACCACTCCCTCGACCACGTAGGGATTACCGGCGCCAGCTGAAACTATGAGCCCGGAAGCGTAACTCGAAACTAATCTCGTGCCATGCATCTGCCGCACTACCGCTGAAAAGGCCGACTCGGCATCGCCGATCGCTTTGAGCTTGTACTGATAATACACGTCGTCATCGACATTCGTATCGGTATGACTCACGCCATTAATCAGGCTGGCGTTGATTTTGGTATATGTGGCGCCATCTTCACTGCGATACAGATCATATCCCTGCAGATTCCCGCCGGATGAGGCCGCCCAGGAGACGACAATCTGCCCGTGACTGCCGACTGCCGCTACCGATGATGGCACCGATGGCGCCGTTGGACTGGAATTGGTGCCCTTATCGCTGTCGCTGCAGCCGCTCAAGCCTATAGCAATAAGGAAACATGCCGCCATCCATAAATTAATAGTAGTTGTTTTCATTATTTATGTCCTCTTCTAAAAAATTGACTGGTAAGGCGAGATGTCAGGAAATTTTGATTGAACTTAAACAAACAATAATAGACAGATAGCGCAACATTTAATTGTCTATTTCGATTTTTCTATAATAGTGAAGTCGACGATTGAGATATGGCTCAACAACTGTTTTATCCGATGCTCCACCGAACATTGGTCTGTATCAAATCCTCTTGGATAACCGTTCAGCAGTGTATTTCAACATACCCGCGTTCTATGGCACCCGGCTGGCAGACGCCACGTCTGCCAGCTATTGCAGTACACAAACTTAACCAGTGGTATCGGTCTCCGCATCACCGTCATCGCACTTACCCGGACCGATGACGCCCTCGTTGTAGTTCTCCAGATTCTCATGCCACTTCTTAATAAGCTGCTTCTTTTCAGATTCCAGGGTATCCCAATCTTCCCAGTTATGGTCAGCCAGAAACGCATCAACCTCCGCAATAACGTCTGCTATATCTGTCGGATCAGCCCGGTTGGCAATATTGAGCTTGACCGTCAGGAGGTGGGCATACAGCATGGAGATACCGTTATTCGACCGAGCGTCTTTTTTCTGTTTCAGCAGATCATAGGCGGTTTTGACATCGGTTACCAATATACTCTTGAGACCATCTTCATCGCCCAGCCAGATCGGCACCAGTGCAATGACCTTATTTGCCTGTGGTCCGAATCCGGCATGATTCATCCAGTACCCTTTGCCATGCGTGCAGCCGGGATCGGCTGTTACCAGTCCGGCGTTAACCGACAGGATTTCTTCACCGGCCACAACCTCCAGACATGCGGTCACGCCATTGGGGGGCGCGCTGAACTCATATCCTTCGGGTGCTTCAAAACCGATAACATAGCTGCCTGCCTCAAGTGAGTCGAAATGGTAGCCGCCGTCGGCAGCGGTCGTCGTTGACTGGAGATACGCCTGATCGCACTCATACAGATTGACGGTTATCCCGGACATATCGGCTTCACCGGCATCGTGCAGCAGGTTTACATTGTCATCTTCAAAAACGACACCGCCGATAGCGCCATAGCTGACGTCATTAGCACTCAACTCAAACTTTATGAGCGCCCCAAAGGTCGAATCAATGCTTGTTGATCCGCCGACGTTCAGATTCGAGGCCGACCCGAAATTGACGTTCGGTTCGGCTGACGATACGGTAGCATCGCTGTGCGCGTCAATATCCACGCAGCCCGACCCATCCGGTGATGTATAACACACCTGCAAATATGGCTGATTGGCGGCGGCTTCGCTCGCTACAATAGTCGACCAGACACTGCCTATTTCGCGATAACGAAGATAAAATCCATAATTATCGGATGAACCTTCAAACCAACTATTCACCTGTGCTGTCACGTCGACAGCGTACCAGCCCGGCACGACAAACGTCATCGTCCGCAGTGTACCTGCGGAATATCCTTCGGCAAAATTAGTCCAGGTTACCGATGCTTCCTGCCAATTCGTGGTAACCGCGTGCAAAGTAATGGTCTGACGATCGGTTTCCGTTACGCGGAAAAACAGCCTGGCTGATTGGATGTCAGCATCGGCCGGAATCACTTTGTCGGTCGATGCCACACCCGGCATATCGGATGCCGTCGGGGAATCGCTGCTGCACCCGAAAGCGCCTATAGCGACTATAACCAGTATAGACAG
The DNA here is from genome assembly GCA_964526635.1 of uncultured Ignavibacteriales bacterium. Taxonomy (GTDB): domain Bacteria; phylum Zixibacteria; class MSB-5A5; order GN15; family JAAZOE01; genus CAZGLR01. The sequence continues at coordinate 21,444 of CAZGLR010000054.1, forward strand.
AACCGCAATAATTCTCGAAATCATTGTAACCTCCTCAGAAAGGGAGATTTTCATGAAAATATCTCTGGAGCAGATATCAGTACCCACCACTTCTTGTAGATCGTCAGTGGGAGCCGCCAAATTGAATTAAATGTCGAAACGGGCCGCAAAAACCGCCCGAACCGATGGTGAGATAACGACTTCTGTTGGGAATTGTGACAGATTGCAGGTTTTGAACAGATGAAGCGGCATTCGTCTGTCAGACCCGCGCCGGATATCAAATCCAGGGATAGCCCATATTATTTAGTTTACATCGTGGTGGCACGCCCCTTCAGGGGCGCGAGCGAATCGTAACGCTCAACAGTGTTGAGAGATTGCCATTATAGATCGAGTCAACTTAGTTTCCCC
>CAZGLR010000055.1:0-6678 GCA_964526635.1 uncultured Ignavibacteriales bacterium
GGATCATACATGACACTGTCGCAGAAGGCCGGTCCCGGCGGGCACGGTCCCTGGTCGCAGCAATGATCCAGGTGATTAGCGTGAATGGTCTGATCGTTGGCTGTAATCGCGCCATCACAGTCATAGTCGTTGCAGGGCGCCACCCCGAGCCAGTCATTGCCGGTTACACACAGATCGCCGTTGATATCAAGATACCGCGGTTCGACGTTGAGGCAGGGATTTCCGTTGACGTAAACCGTTGCCTCGCACCCGAAACAATCCAGCGCTCCGGCGGCGATATTATAAAAATGGTCTCCGGTGGCCGGATCACACGAATCCGGGAATACTTTGGGCCAGTCGGGATGCTTACCTGGGCAGGGATCCGACGGGCAGTCGGAGAAGTCAATCCAGGTACTGGTAACATCACAGACCGGATTGCCGCAACTGTCCTTGAGGTTCACAGTATAGGTAATATCACCCTTCGGGCAGATTATCAGGCAGGGACTAAAAGTCGTACTGTCGCAGAAGGCCGGTCCCGGCGGGCAGTTCTGCGGCGGACAACAGTGATCGAGATGGCTGTCGAAAAAGGCCTGATCCATTGACGTTATTATGCCATCGCAATCGTAGTCGTTGCACTGCACCAGCGGCAGGAAATCGTTCGGGAAGACACAACCGTCGTTATTAATATCAAGAAATCTGGTGAGAACGTCGCCACACGGTTGACTGTTTACGAACAAAACCGCCGCACAATCGAGACAATCCTGACTGCTGGCCTTGACACTAAAAAAGTGATCGCCGGTGGCCGGATGGCAGGAATCGGGATAGACAATCGGCCAGTCAGGATGCGCGGGCGGGCAGGGATCGGCGGCGCACCCGGAAAAATCCAGATACGTTCCAACCGTATCACATACCGGAGCACCGCAACTGTCCATGACTCGAACGCGGTATACTATATCCCCGAGCGGACAGATAGCGATACAGGGGGCGTAGGTCGTACTGTCGCAAAACGGTTCAGGACAGGCTGCCTCGGCCGCCTCCCCTCCAAAGAGCAGTAGACCACACAAAAGCAAAAAAGCAATGTGAAATTGACATCGCATGGTACATCGTGTCATGTTTTTCTCCTAATCTTAAGCAATGAATGGGCCGTGCCTTGCTGTGCTGCAAAGGGCCAGGGGGTCACCCGAAAAGCGGGACAGACGTCAATTTTCTTCGCATTCAAAATCGGCATCATGACGGCATGATCGAAAATTGTCGCTACTGGATACTGCATCGGACTACCCTGATTTATGATGCCGCTGAAATACGGCATAATAGGTTATGTACGTCCATAATATAAGCATTTTTTTAAGCTGCAGCATGCTCGGATCAGATAGATGTTTGTCTCAGGTTGTTTTATTCCCCGCTACAACATATGGTGGCCTGCAATTTTATACAAGGAGAAAATGAAACTAATTTATTGATATGTATGTATTTACACAGATATGGAGCAGCAATTCTATTATCGCAACCGGCCACGCCATTCGGTGAGCGCCGGCCGTATCGCGCCACCCTCGTCGTACAACCCGGTCTCTTTCCACAGCTTGGTGAAATCGTCGGGCGAACCCATCGCCTCCCACAGGGCTTCATAATCCCGGATAAGAAAATCGATTACAAATGCGGTCGGGATGGTGTCGGCGCGGGCGAGAATTTTCGTAAAGTAATCCACCTGTTTGGCCGGTGTGCCGTAGAAGTCGATCCCGCTCACGGAAAACGTATCGGCCGGATAACTGCATTCACAAATCGCCACAGTTTTCCCCTGTCGCAATGCATAAATCTGATCAAGGACGGCATTTGGAATGGAATCGGCCTGCAGCGCACTGATGAAGACATGCATGGACAGCCCGAAATAGTCAGTATATGGCATCATATCGGCCAGTGCCTGCATCTGCTGCACATGATCAGCATCGGTGTAACCATTGATCAGTTCCATGCCGGTAAACGAGACCATGATGGGAAGTTCCGGATACCGCGCTGTCAGCAGCGGGTACACATACTGATGCAGTTCGGTATAGGCATCCCATTTATCCGGCGCATTGGCCATCAGCAAATTCACCTCGATACCGATACAGACAAAATCCGGATCGAAGAAATCAATTGTCCGAACGCAATAGTTATAATAGGCAGCCTTGATGCTGTCATGGTTGAAAGTATACGTATTCCATGGCGGCGGCAACGGCATATCCTCGGATTCGCCGCGATAGGGCGCCAGGGTATCGCGCATGAGATGAATCGGCGTTATGGCAAGATATATCTTATGTGAGGCCGGGGTGTTGGTTTTGCGATACTCCCAGTCGGCTGTCAAATTGGGGTGGAAATCATCGCCGGCCAGTGCTTCCGGCCACGGGATGCCGTTGTCAAAGTGATGTGCCACAATATTCCCATCGGCCAAAATCTGCTGATAGACCCATTCGACGGCCGCGGTAGTCACATCATACGGAAAGGGTGTAAATCCTATGTAATACGGCGGTTCGGTTGGTGGTTCCGGCATTACCGGATCACCGGTACACCCCGCGATGGTCAAAACGAGAAGGGCTATTGATATAACCCAGGTGCTTCCAGCGGTTGTTCTGAAAAGACGCGGCATTATTTCCTCGCAGTCAGAGGCGGATCCAGTTCGATCGGCGCGGTGCGTTGCAACGCAGCCTGAACAGACTCATGCAATAACCGATCCACATCAGGCAACGTACCGGGCCACTTCGACGGCTCCAGCGAGTCATAAATTTCGCCGGCGATCATATAGCCGGCAGGCGATGGCCGAATCCCGCGAAAACCGATATTTTCCAACAGCCTTATGAACGTTTTCCCGGATGGTTGTGTGGTAATACAAATACGACAATCTGTGATCTTTTCTATCACGGCCTTCAGCTTATCGGCAGTGATATACTGACAGGTAACCGATTTTCCGCCGGGATTGAAATGATCGACAATATCTGCGTGCGACAGCGATAAATCCAGTGCATATTGCACAACCTGTTCCCGTTCAAGATCCCGGTCATACAGAATAAGAATCACATGGGTATCATCGATCTCATGCAGCCAGATTTCCTGTTCCAGACCCCGGTACTGCCACAGCGCTTCGTAGTACAGTCGTACTGGGCCGCCGGGTTTTAGCACGCGGTGGAATTCCCGCAGGACAAACTCCGGATCCGGCGCCTGCTCCACCGATGATGCCGCCGCGATGCCGTCGATGGAGGCATCATCGATCGGCAGGGGTCGTCCGGCATACAAATGATGGAATTCGACATTTTCGATCCGGAGGCGGATTTGATTTTCACGGCAGACCTGAATACGCTTCAGGGATGAATCGATCGCGGTAATCTGTCGGACAAACGGCGCCAGGGGCAGCGACGGCCAGCCATCGCCAGGCCCGAAATCCAGAATGTGACCATCGCCCAGACTCAGAGCAAAGTCGAGAATCGCCCCACGGTCGGTCCAGTGCATACGAATGGCGGGATCGAATTCAGAATAGATAATCGGGAGAGATTGTCCGGACTGGGACTCCATCCGGTCATAGATAAACTCGTCGGAGGTGCAGGGACGCGGATGGAGTTCCCGTTCGATCCAGGTAAATACAGTCATTATGTTGTAGTCAGCCGGACATAAAACATCATATCAGCCGAGATGCAGACATTCGACCCAGCGATTGCAGACATAGGCGCAGACAAACATGCCCTGATCCTCGAGCGCAAAGACGCGCATCGTGAAGCTGCACGCGTCGCCATAATCAGCATATGAATCGCCGGAATCCATCTCGAGTTTACTCTTGATGCCGGAAATAAACGATTCCACCGACAATGGGCTGGTATCGAGATGCTCGATATTGATGCCCTCGGCATCCCAGGCGGCGCGGATAATAGCGCCCCGAAAAATATCGTCATGACTGACCTCGTCGCCCTCGGCGCCGAGCCAGGTCAGGCCGGTCACGTTGGAATCTTCGATGCGGGCGGCCAGTAGAAATGCACGGCCATTGAACTGTACGGTCGCGATTTCGATTTCGCCGTTGGATAACGCGGATGCATCAAGATATTTGAGAGTGTTGAAAATACGGTAAGCCGGTTCATAGATTTTGCCCGGCATCAGAAGCCGTACTTCCAGATTCACATCGCGGGCGGCGGTCGTTTCGATTTCACCGATCATGTGTGATTCCTCCAGGAAACCATATACCAGGCCGAATCCCCAATCCCCTCAGCGCGATATACGGTTAAAAAACCAGATAGTGAGTAATTCGGACTGCGCCTGCCGCTTGAGAACAAGCTCGGGAGGCAGACGCTACCATTATCGAGGTTATGTATATCGCCTCAAAATTATCGAATCAACAAATAACTGGATTGCGATATTTTTTTTGATGTCTGCTAATAATCGGCAGCCCGGATGCCGTATCCGGGCTGCTGTCAGGAATCATTACTGTTTTACACGATTTTCCACCGCATCGCGATGCGCGCCGAAGGCCAGCGCTTTTAACTTCACATAATCCCCGCGCCAGAAATAATAGCCCCAGAAACGGCCCTGACGGCCGCTGGAGCCACTGTCTTTCAGCAAAAACCAGTCATGATCACCGATGCGCATGTAGCCGACAATATGCAGACCATGATCATCATTGGTCAGATCATAGTCTATGCGATACTCCCGCGAATGCTGATTGATGTGGCTGGCCGGGATATCGTAATCAGGTATCACGGCGATATCCATGAGTTCATTTCGGCCCGGTTCGGTAACATCGGCGGCCAAAACCACATTGTACCCGTTTTGGACCGCTTTTTTAATTGCTTCATACCAGACATCAAGCGGCAAGTTGAAATAGCTGCTGTCGCGGGTCCAATTGTCATAAACGTCAAAAAGCGCCTGCTGATAGAAGGGTGATTTGAGTGTCGAGATACAGGCGACATAATCTTCCGGATTGATCTTGAGGAAATCATCGAAAAACGCCTTGGGCGTAAATACCTGGCCGACATAATGGAATTCTTCTGGCGGGTGCCCCATGTGACGATCCAAAATCAGGCGGACATGTTCTGCAACTGCCTCTTCATCCCAGATATTGTTTTGTTGGACGAGTTTCAGGTAGGCCTGTATTTCATTTCCCAGGGCAGTATGACTGTAGTTATCGTCGAAAGTGTTTCCGGGATAGGTGACTTTGGGCACAAGCCCATATTTCTCGCCGATTCTAAGCACGGCATTGGCTTGCGAGCCGGACCAGACCTCATGGCGTCCCCGGGTGCGGACAAAATTACGGGCTTTTTCGACATATTCCCAGTAGACGACATACATCTCGGATAACTTGACTTTGAGCCCGACTGTCCGCATGATTTCCGATTCGAGAAATGATGTCCCGGCAAACGACCAGCAGGTGCCGGTATATCCCTGGGACACCGGCGGCAGATGCTCCAGCTGCTCGAACTCATCGGGTGATTGCGGTGCCTCTATTCCGGAGACATCAAGCAGGATGCGCTTACGGTTCTCGCCGGCAGTGCTGTCTTCGACTTTTTGCACCCTGCGAATTTCGGCGGTGATGCTGTCGCTTATCGCTTTCAGCGAATCGACATAATCGCTGATTTCGTCCAGATCAGGTGCGTTGTATTTCGGCACATACTGAACTGTATCATCCTGGGCCGCCAGCGGGAGGACCAGCCATCCCATCAGGCAGACAACAATCCACACATACTTTTTCACTGAACTTCCCTCCTCGCCCACAGATATTGCCCTTACTCGCGACGCGCCAGACTGTCGGCCACCACCGGTTCGAAGCTCGGGGAAACAACTTCATAGGCATAAATCCGGATTTCGTTGTCGTCGGGGTACTTGACCAGGACGAGATTCTCAAGGGCAGTATCGGCGGCATAGATAACCCGGTTTTGAATGCGATAATAGATCGTGTTGCCGATATTGGTGGCGTATGATGAATTGAATTCTTTCCCGCGCGTTTCATATTCCCGAAAATCGCCGAGTTGACCGTGAACATCAACAAGGTACTCCACCCATTCTTCCGGCGGTACTTCCTTGAGGAAGTTTTTGGAGCAGTAGTCGACTGTCCGTTCAAAGTCCTTTTCTGAGATTGCCTGGTAGAAATCCGCGACCAGATTATCGGCTTCGCGATAATCGCTCATGACGCTGCATCCGGCCAGCAGGATCATGGCATACATTAAAAGTACGGCCGTCAATTCCAAACGAGAAATCATCATGCGCTATTTCCCTCACATCTCACTACTTCCGCAGACAGGCGGTTATCTCACCCAAATATACACGATGATAATCTTTTTCGGGATACTCTTTTTCTATCATCGGATCAAGAAAGAGCGCCGGATCGAGATCATGGGTATATATCTTTTTACATTCCAGGACAAGTCGCGCCTGGTCAAAATACACCGATCCCGATGGTGACTCAACAGGCACCAACCCGGTTCGCTTTTCCTTATCGACATCGCGCCCGGAGTTGGTCCCGCAGAATTTCAAAATCTCCCGATGGATTTCATTGAACCAACAGAGGGTAAAATATTCATGCTTTTCCATAAAACCAAAGGTATGCCGTACGGGACGAACGTAGCAGATCGCGATTTTCCGATTCCAGAGTTCGCCCAGCGCGCCCCATGAGGCGGTCATGGTGTTGTAGGCGTCTTGAGTCCCGGCGGTGACCAGCATCCAGTCGGACGCGATCATTTTAAAGAC
>CAZGLR010000055.1:6688-16674 GCA_964526635.1 uncultured Ignavibacteriales bacterium
TATTTCAAAGGGATGAATGGACGTAAAGCCAGCGGCCATGAGCGCTCCTTCCGGTTGATAGTCCCATGGCCGTAAACATAGATAATTTTCTCCACCGGCGCAACCGGGATCGTGTGTACAAAGACAGGCCGGCACTGACCTGTGAGTCATAATATAATATACATTATACATATTAGGGTAAATTATTTATCTTGACAATAATCGATACTTTCGATTATTTAATATTGTTCAAGTTAGTAGTACGCGGGCAAAGATATTTGGACGAACCGCATTATTTGTCGTCATAGTCAATGCAGGAACGGTGTTCCAAAAACCGTTTCTACCGGCCAAAGATAGTAAAAGATTCGGACGAAAGCAGGGGTTTATATGAATGGTGTAAACAAGCAAAGAAATGTCGTGATGGCCATTTTCATGTTTGCGCTGTTGCCCGCCATAGCTGCGGCAATACCATCGCTCGAATTCGCCGGTGATACCGAACGAAGCGGGCCGGGGCAGGTCCTGTGTGAGAGCAACCTTGCATATGTGACTGTCGCCAACGGCCTGACAGTATTCGATATCTCTGACCCGGGAAATATTATCAAGCTCGACGAGGTGTATATTACTTCGGGGTGGTACAATGACATTAAAAAGTCAGGAGACTATGTTTATTTGCCCGGTCATGCCGGCTTGTTTATTGTCGATGTCTCCGACCCTACCGACTTATTGGTAGTCGGTACATTCCCGATGGCGCATGCTGCAAATGCTATCGGGATCATCGATTCGATAGCCTATTGCACGTATGGCGATCTCGATGCAGCCGGGTTATATACGCTGAATATTCGCGATGCTTCCAATATCGTTGAACTCGATCATGATTCGCTGGCCGGGGCATCAAACTTTATTCTTATTCATGAAGACTCCCTCTATATTTCGTTGTATGGAGAGATTGGTGTTTTCAGCCTTGCAAATAACAGCAATCCGGAACTTATCACAACATTTCAAGTCGGATATTATGAATTCCTGATCGACGAGATGGTGATTCGTGATTCACTATTACATTGCGCTTGTCATGCCTCTCTGCAACCGACTGGAAGGGCAGCATATGTGATATGCAATATTGCCGATTTACAAAATCCTTATATTGTTGATAAGTATTATTTTAAGCCCTGTTATGCAGCAGATATTCGTCTTGCCGGCGACATTGCTTACGTTGGTGCGACAACACAGGGCTTAATGGTTTTTGATATCAGCGACCCGGCAAACATCGATTCAATCGGGTCATTGCCGTTTGACCATTGCCGTTCCATAACTTTCGGGGATGACGTGCTGGCAGCGGTAGACAGGTCTGCCAATGGCAAATTTGTTACCGTCGACATCTCCGATCCGACTCAGCCGTCAATAATAGGTGAACACAGCTTCCCATCGCAGGTCACTCGTGTTGCCAGTCACTCGGGGTATATCTATGCTCTCAGTGAAGAGGGGTCGCCGGATGTGGCGGTGCTGGAGACGTCATTTGATGACTCCCGTGAGCCGGTCAGCCGGTACAGCACTCAAAGCGGGGCTGCGCGGGCGACGGCTCAGTATCACGATGATACGCTGATAATCGGTTGCGCCGGCGGTCTGGAAGTAGTCGACATATCTGATCCTGCCAATCTGCAATATGTCAGATCGTATACGACGGCCAATCCGGTGTATGATCTCATCGTTGCCAATGGCTATGCCTATGCTGCGGCACGTTTTTATATCGAGATCTTTGATATTTCAGACCCTGCTGATAACCGGTTGGCCTATATACCGACCGGAGCGGGGTACTTCCTTGCATTGCAAGATACACTACTCTATATCAGCGATGTTTGGACGGGAGTATACATATATAATGTCAGTGATCCTGCCAACCCTGCGTTTATCCGGGAATTTCACGGCCATTTGCCGATCCAGGAACTTCGAATCGCAGATTCAATGCTGTACGCTGGCTCCTCGGTCGGCTTTGGTATCTATGATTTTTCCGATCCCATCAACCCCGTGTATATGCGTCATTATTTCAATGCCGGCTTCAATTATGGTATGGAAATTGTCAAGGATTTTGCATACCTGTCCGACGGATACGACGGCCTCAGGGTTATCGATATTGCCGATATCTACAATCCGTTTGAGTTCGACTGGTATAACACGCCTGGGGTTGCGCTTTATACGATTACCGTCGGTGACAGCATCTATCTGGCCGATCAACACAGTGTCATAAAGTTCGTGTTTCAAACACCAACCGACGCGGAAAGTGATCCCCCTGTCACACCGCAGTTCGTTCTGGAGCAGAACGCACCTAATCCATTCAACCCCGCGACGACCATACGGTTTTCCCTGGAGAGAAGCGCCCAAACCGAACTGGCCGTCTACAACATCCTCGGCGAGCAGGTGGCGACTCTTTTGGATTCGTACTTGCCGGCCGGGGATCATCGCGTTGTCTGGGACGGAAGAGATGATGCCGGAAAGCGAGTCGCGACCGGCGTCTATCTGTATCGACTGATGACAGGGGATTACACCCAATCTCGAAAAATGCTGCTTTTGAAGTAGTCCCCATTGCCCACATTACGCTTCGGTCTTTCCCCGCTATTGTCGTCAAACATCTTTCGACTTGCTCGAATCACGAATCGCTTCGCGAGAGTACCGAGACACCGATTCCCAGGGCAATAGTCCCGATACCGAGCAGCATACCAAACGGCAGCAGGTAATCATTCCATGTAAATTCGCGCCATATCGCACCCTCGACCGCAATAATCGACCATTTGACGGGGCTGACATTGCTTATTGCCAGAAGCCAGTCGGGCATAATAAAAAGCGGCATCATCGCGCCGCCGACCATGGCCATGATCAGCATGATCCCCCACGCCGCACCGGAGACCGACTCTTCGGTTTTGCCCATCACGCTGACCATCATCGTGATTCCGGTAAAGCAGTACCCCGCCGCCGCCACAGCCAGAAGCAATTCAACCGGCCGGGTCAAGCGCACGCCGAAGAATAGCTTGGCGATGATAAGAAGCAAAATACAGCTCACAACACAGGCGGTAAATGCCGCCAGGCCCTTGCCGGCGATTATATGTCCCCGGGTAATCGGGGCCAGGCGAAGGCGCAGGAAGGTGCCAAAATTGCGTTCTTTGACAATCGATACGCCGAATGTTCCGGCCACTGCGATCAGTGCCCACATGATTGATGAGGGAAAAGTTATTTCAAAGGCAGATCGCGGCCCGATCCGTTCACCGGTAACCGCTTTGATTTTTGGCTGGGCGATGGCCATACCGCCGCCGCTGTTTTTGTTTGTTGAGCCGGTATCGGATGGGGTCTTTTCAATTTTTGCCAGACCCGCTGCAAATTCGGACAGTTGCGAGATGCCGCCATGGGCCAGGTCTTTCATTTCCGGCGACAGGCCGCGCCAGACAGTCTCATCGGCGACCAGGGCATCCAGCTTTTCCTCGACGACTTTCGGCGACATAAGTTGTTCATGCATCAATTGAAAAACCGCCTGGGTCAGCATCCCCTGCAGGTAGCCGGCCTCCATGCGCCGGGCGGGATCAATTCCTATCTCAAAGGCGGATTCGTCACCGAAAATCCCCCATTGCGCCCCGAAACCGTCTTTAAGCAACACATACGCTGTCAGTTTCCCCTGCCGAACCCGGTGTTCGGCTGAATCGAGCGGATAGCTGTAGACCGTGAGCGCCGACATTTCGGTCAGCTTTTGTACGAAGGCCTGCGAATAGTCGGTGGAGTCAGCATCGACCACCGCGATTTTCATTGCCCGGGCGCCGCCCCCGCTGCCCATGCCGGAGTACACCGAACCGAACAGCAGCGCCATAATCAGCGGAAAACCGATCACCCAGAATAATGATGCCGGATCACGCAGCAGGATAATCAGGTCTTTATTGGCCAGTGATAGCAGTCGTCGCATTAGTCTCTCAGGCTCCTTCCCGTAAGGTTTAAAAAGACCATCTCGAGGTCAGGACGGTCTACGCGCAATTGCCGGAATTTGATCCCGTGACCGGTCAGGATACTCAGGTCTTTGACCGGATCGGAAGAATTGATCCGTAGACGGTTCCCCTGGAGTTCACCGGGCAGGTCCGAGACATTCTCAGGGATTTTTTCGAGATCGGCTTCGATTACGGTAGCGCCGCCATGTTCGGAGGTCAGTGCATCGACCGTATCCAGCGCCAGGATTTTACCATGATCGATAATCGCCACCCGTTCACATAGCCGCTGGGCTTCTTCCATATAATGCGTGGTATAGACAATCGTGCGGCCCTGCCGTTTGAGATGCTCGATACTCTCGAAAATCATATTGCGCGACTGCGGGTCGATACCGACAGTCGGTTCATCGAAAAACAGCACCGGCGGATCATGAATAATCGCCACGGCCATATTCAGGCGGCGCTTCATACCGCCGGAGAATTTTTCGACAGCATCTTTGCGACGGTGCTTCAGGCCCGCAAATTCCAGCGCAAATTCGACCCGTTCTTTGAGGTGAGAACCGGAGAGTTTGTACATGCGGCCGAAGAATTCAAGATTTTCCACAGCCGACAGTTTATCATACAGCGCCAGCGACTGTGGCGCAGTGCCGATCTGCAGCCGTACGCCGGGACTGGTCGGGTCGCCATCACCATTGATACCGACCCGCCCGGAATCGGGCCGGATGATGCCGACCATCATGTTGATCGTCGTCGTTTTCCCGGCGCCATTGGGCCCAAGAAGTCCGAAAACTTCACCTTTATTGATAGTAAACGAGACGCCATCGACTGCTTTGATTTTGCCGAAATGCTTGTGTAGATCTGTTACCTGAATCATGGATAGTTACTCTCTGACTGATAGTGTTTATACATCACCCTACGACCAAAACCGACCAGTGTTTCCTAATTTTGGACAGGAATATACTGGCGCATCATGTCATATATTACAATAATCTTATAGACATGTGCGAAATTTGACTATAGATTGGGCTGATTAAGGAGTTAATTAGTCTATGATAAAGCAGATAATTCTCTGGACACTGGCGGTGATCGCGACGCTGGCCACCGCAGTCTATCAAGATAAAACGGGCCCGACCCATTCGTACGACGGTCGCTTTGAGATCGCCGGATCGACATATAGCTATAAACTGCCGCGCAGTAACGACGGCATCCCCGAACCGGTTGTTGCCGTTAAGGTTAATAATCCGGCAGTGTCGGGAACTGTCTTTTACAAACGCTACACCATCAACGAGCCATATACTCCCCTGCCGCTGCAGCGACGCAACGATTCGTTAATCACGCAGCTTCCCGAACAGCCTGCGGCTGGCAAGCTGGAGTACTATATTGTGTTCACGGCCGGTCAGGAAACAACCACTGTGCCGGAGGATCATGCCAACACGATCGTCATCCGGTGGCGCGACCCGGTACCGGCGTTTATCCTGATTCCGCATATTATCCTGATGTTCACGTCGATGCTGCTGTCGGCGCGAACCGGTTTCGAAGCCCTCACCCCGCATGGCAAGACGCGGATGTTGACAATGATTACTGTTATCTGCCTGTTTGTCGGGGGATTAATCTTCGGTCCGTTGGTGCAGAAGTTTGCTTTCGGTGATCTCTGGACCGGGATACCATTTGGGTGGGATCTTACTGACAATAAAACGCTGATTGCCTGGGTGGTCTGGGCCTTTGCGTTGTTCCGTCATCGGAAAACCGAGATGGCGCGCTACTCGGTGCTTTTTGCGGCGCTGGTGATGCTGATTATCTTTTTGATTCCGCACAGCATGATGGGCTCGGAATTCAACTACGAAACCGGCGAAGTCGAAGTCGGGTAGGTTAAGCACAAAGACCTAAAAGCCGAAGCCATAGACGATTTTGAACTTCTCGGTATCATAATCACTGAGCTGCCAGGTGAAATACACAGCGCCGTTTAAAAAGCCCAAAAACGGCGTCAGATTGGTCAGCCCGAACCCAAGCTCAGTGTAGGCGTGCGGTGCCTCGCGGACCTGAAATGACCGACCCTGCAATTCGGGATTGTCAAAGTGGGTCCATAACGCGCCACCATGGATAGTGATGCCCATCGGGATCTTACTCAAAAATGGTATACCCAGATGGCGCAGAGTATATTTCCCGAAATAATGCTCGGCATATACCAGCGCAATACGGTCACCGCCGAAATTAATGTCATGCGAGGTATTCATTCCACGACTAAAATAGAAACCGGGATCATTGTGATCAGCGATAAAATATCGTTGCGGCGGGACATCCCAGTCGGAATCACCAAGATAGCCAAATATCGAAAAACGGCCCAACCCTCCAAGCCGAAGATTGCCGTCAACTTCAAGAAAAAACCGTCGAAAATGAAAATCGGTATCGAAGATATCGGGTGAGGAGTACTCCCCGCCCAGCGTGACAGTCACCCATTGATTAGCTACTCCCGGCAGCACTCGGCCCTTGTTCAAAATCATCTTGCGGCTGTCGAAGACAAATGCACCGGTAATTGACCGCAACGTACCATTCACGATTTTCACATTCGGCCTCGGCTCGAAATCATCGCTGAAGACGCCATAATCGGTGCGTTTGGGCAGCCAGGTCTGTTTGAGATCGTTGTAGCCCATCGAGAAAGTGACCTGGTCGATGACTTTTGATTGAAAACCGATAGTAAATCCCTTCTCGCGGTAATAATCAAAGGGATCATAACGAAACAGCAGGGCATTGAAAGAGGGATCATAGAGATCGGTGGAAATCACCGTTGGACGATGCATCACTCGATTATGATATTCGAAATCAAGCGCCAGCCTCCTTCGCGGCCAGAGATGATATTTTCCACCGACAGCAAACTGCAACTTTTCATCCTTGATACCGATCCCGGCGCCGGCGTGCAGATCGAAATTGGGGATGATATAGTTGAGTTTGAGACTACTCCCCAAACGCAGGCCCTCAACCCGGTTGTAGCTAATGAAGTCGTAGCTGTCGTACAGCAGATTGACCACACCAAAGAGCGCCCCCCGTGCGACATTCGACCAGAAGCCCTTGGGAGCATTTTCAATCGAATCGATACGTATATACCCCTGCAGTTCATCGGCGGTCAATGGCACTGTCTGGCGCTGCGCCCAAGTTGCCGAATCGACATCGTCAGCATCCGGCGCGACTTCAATGACGAATTCATCGAATATCTCTTTCGGCAGGGAATCATTAACCTGATAGCTGTACACTGTTGCCACATAGCTGAAATCAAGCAGCGGCGGTATGCCCGGAAGAGGTACCCCCAATTCGAGTTGTCCGGAGAACGAGAATTCGACCGGCAGCCAAAGATTCTTATCAACTGCAGCATACTGTTCAACGATGGTGAGTTCGGTCAAAAACGGTAGCGCGACACCTCTGGAAAAGCCGCCATCGAAACGGACGGTTACAAAGGAACCATCGGCAATCTGCAGCTCTCCCCGGTACAGCGGATCGTACTCCTGCTTCGGTTCGACCTCCAGCACAAAGACAGGAATTGTATCGAGATAAATCGTGTCGAGCAGATAGTAATTGTAAAACTCAAGCGCATCTTCGGCGATGGGATTGACGACTTCGAATTCACCGATTTCGGTACGGCCGTCGGCAAAACTCAAAAAGTCCCCGATAACCATGAAATTATTCTCGGCCGGAATATTGGCGGTTTGGCGCCGGGCGGTGATTATTTCTTTATAGCTGCCCGGCTGCTTCCAATACGATGTCGTCTGCGACTCGGCGATCATGAGAATATCTTCGGCGTCGGGCTTGCCCGGATCAACGACGGTGAATCGTGAATAGGAATCATACTCGCAGTTCTCAAGCTGCTCCATGACCCGCTTCTGATACGCTATCGCCTGCTTGATAATGCGCTGCGCCGGATCATAGGCGCGGGTATAGGCCTTTTGCACCCCCATATCGATGGCCTGCGTCGCCAGGCTAATATCAAGCTCCTGACTCGTGCTATCGATGGTGATTTCATGCTGCTGAGAACGGTATCCCACCCGTGAAAAAAACAGCACAACCGAATCAGTATGGAGAATAATTCTATACCGGCCATCAATGTTGCTCTTGGTAATGATGGTCGTGCTGTCGCTTGATCGGGCAGCCACGGTAACATGAGCGATCGGGAGGCCATCGGAAGCATCGCGGACTCTGCCGGTTAGAACTGAGGCCGAGACAATCTGATCCGACAGAAGACACAACAAAAATAAGCCGTAACAAACTATCGGTCTGAATGAAAATCCCGGATTCACTCTTTCCTCCCGCAAACTGCCTGCATGATATGTGCAAGGACACCCAATATAATGTTCACCTCTTATGACTCAAGGGGAATACTGTTCGGATACCATCATCGTTTTTCAGAAGATTTTATCGATGTCGAGCAGCGTCCAAACAGGCGGCCATCGAGCACAAGAATGCTGGTCAGGATGATCGCCATGCCGACATAGGTTTTAGTGGTCACCGGTTCACGCAAAATGGTAATCCCCAGAATCGTCGCTGAAACCGGAATGAGAAACGTGACCAAAAGCACATTGGTCGGACCGGTTTCCTTCAGCAAATGAAAATACAGGTAATAGGCCAGCACTGTGCTGATCACGGCCAATGCCAGCAAGCCAAACAGCGGAATGGCCGAAGCGTTACATAGCTGACTGAACGGTCGTTCGATGATAACCGCTATCGGCAGCAGGGTAATGCTGGCGCATATCAGCATGCCGGTCGCCACGATCATATGCGACATACCGGCAAAGCGGCGCCCATAGCTGGCCGCAATAGCATATCCGCACGATCCGCACAGGACCAGAATCTGACCGATATTCGAAAGATCAAAGCGGGCAAGGATATCGAACCCCAGCAGGACAACGACACCCAGAAATCCCAGAAACAGGCCGATCAGTCGATTGGCGGTAAGCTGTTCGGTGCGCAGGATAAAAGCGACAATAACAATACTGAAGAACGGGGTGGTGGCATTCAGAATCGATGCCATCGATCCGGTAATGTACTTCTGTCCCCAGGTAATGCAGACAAACGGGATGACATTGTTGAAGAGCGCCATGATAAAAAACGAGCCCCAGACCGGCAGCGCGACTTTGAATCGATGGTCCCGCAGGAGAACGAACAGGCAAAGAAGCACAGCCGCGACCGTAACCCGAAAGAACGCCACTGTCAATGGCTCGAAATCGCGCAGGGCCAGCTCGATAAAAAGAAATGACCCGCCCCAGAGAACAGACAGTACTACCAGAATAAGCCAGTTACGGATAGACATGTTACGATGCTCCCGAAATGCGTTCATCCAGACGCATGTCTGATACAGTCAGAGAAAGTACCTGTTTTTTTGTGTAATGCAACAGCCAAATTACCCTGCCCTCGCGGCCGGCGCAGCCGTAATAGAAAAGGCCGGCAAAAAGCCGGCCTTTTGATAAATATCTTGTGACAAACGCAAATTATGGTGCGCAGGGCGACGGGCCGTCTTTGAAGACAAAATTTATGGTGTACACCGCGTCACCGACATTGACTGTGCCATCGCAGTTGCTGTCGCCGGCTTCTTCGGGCACCGGCGGCGGGCCGCTCTTGAAAATGAAATTGATCGTGTAGACGACATCGCCAACATTCACCTCGGTGTCACCGTTGGCATCACCGAGTACATAATCAAAGCAACCCGGTCCGATCAAAGATGCGATCGCTTCAGCCACATCCAACTGGCCACCGATTGCCGCCTGGCCGAAACCGCTATACACGAACGCTGCGACGAATGACGCAGTATCCGATGGCGCCAGATCAAACTGTCCGAAGGAGATTAACGCCGACACGTCGGTATTTGACAAATTCGTTGTCGATGGCGGCGCAGTCATTTCGGCATATGCGGTTTCATCGGAAAGGCCATTGGTCGGATATATCACCGCTGGATTCGCAATGATCCTGGCCGTCGGTGCTGTCGCGCACGTGGCGACATATCCCAGCGCCACCGCTTTACTTGAGGCATTATCCTGTACAATAACCGCGGTGGAATCATCGCTGAGC
>CAZGLR010000055.1:16684-21590 GCA_964526635.1 uncultured Ignavibacteriales bacterium
ATCACCGGAATTGTTAATATCGAAATCGGCGAACATCCCGGCCACGAGGGACAATGCCGTATCGCAGAGGTTCTTTATCGTGTACTTTACTGTAATTACACCACAACTGTCGAAACCCGATGGTGAATAGCCGTAGCCATATTCAACCACGCCTTGAAGACGATTATCGCCTGTCACAAAACGGAGTGTTTGCGAATTCCGTCCGGCGGCATCGGTCCCGGCCAAATAATCATCAACCGCCGGAAATTCCTCCTGAGTATAAATATCCTGATAAACAACCGTGTCAGAGCCATCGACCAGCCCCAAAAGCAGCGAGGCATCGAACAGCAGATTGGTATTGTTGCTTGAGGTTACCAGCGCATCTCCGGATTGATTGCCGATTCCGGGAGTATATGGCACTGAGAATTCGAAGCACGACGGCCCAAAGGTCGCCATCCCGACGCCCGGCTCGTTATAACCGACATTGCCGACAACGCGAATGTAGAATGTATCCGGCACCGGCGTATCGACAATGATCCTCAAAGAATCGATATACGATCCCAGATCGCAGTCGCCGGCGAATCCGGTGGCGTCGAAAGTCACTGTAAACGATTCTGTACCGGCTGAATCAATAGTCAGCGTGGTCGTACTCGGGGAGACAAAACCATAGAGCGACGAAATGCCTGAAATGAATGCCGGTTCATTATTGATATTGAGAAGCATGATCGTGGTGTCGGCCACATTGCCTGCCGCCACCGGCAGAGCATTGACATGTACCGGCTGCGGAAAGACGCCTGACTGCGGTTGCAGGAGTTCGCTGCGCTCATTGTCGAGGACCAGTCGCATTTTGTCACGCTGTTCGACACTGAAGAAATCACGGCACGCCTTGGTGGCATAGGACATGATATTTTCAACCTGGGGATTGTAGGGCGTCGCACCGCACCCAAACGGCGGCTCGACATCGCCGGTGTAGGTACAGGACGGAAAGCCGCTGACCAGACCCGACAGGGTCGGATCGGCCGGGGTATCGCAAATCAGATCACCGGCAGCCCCGCAATTGCCGCCATCGGGACATTCCGCGCCAAAGGCGGTTTCGTGGGTATGAAACAAATCGAAATAATGTCCGATCTCATGCACCAGCGTGGAATTGATGATACTCGCCCCGGCGCAGGCGTTGTTCATCAGAATACCTTGCTTCGACGAAAAGGTAAACGATGATAAGCCGCAATAGGGAAATCCTGACGTCGATGGCAAAAAGTAGATGTTAATGGCATTCGGGACGACATCGACATCGCGGAGATTATCAAAATCTTCATTGGAATCGGTACTGGTGTACCAGTAGTCATCATCAATGAAATTCACCACCAAAGAATAGACAGTGATATCCGATGACGCAAACAGGATATTGGCGCTGTCGAGCATAGGCTGAACATCTGCGGGCGGAAAACCACCGGTGCCGGCACTGCTGCGTACGATATGAATCGCCAGCGGAATTTCGACCGGATCGTAGTCGGGTGATTTTTGAGCGCTCAGGCTCTGATATTCCAGCGCCCGGGCATATGCTTCATCGACTTTCTCCGGCGGGATGATCAGGCCGCATTCCGATGATATCGCGCTTTGTGTCGTTACTGATGAAACACTGCCTGATTGCGCGGCAAAAGCCGAGACGGCCAGGACGAGGACTGCACACACCGCCATCAGCAGGGTACCGGTCCGATCGGTTACACATGATTTACTCAACATGCCGTGATCTCCATGCGCTTAGATGAACTGTTTGTTATGCGGGAACGGGTGAGGTATCGTTCTTACCGTGTTCATCTTATGTACGTACTATCGACCGTTTATAGTGAAGATTTTCCCCGGCCGGGCGGTGAGGTATTATATTACCGACATTGCGGATAACAGACTGAACTGCGACAAATGTTATAAGGAAAGGCTCATGACTGTCGGCAAACCGAGACAATACCCTGATATAATCCCCAACATTTCCGCTTATTTTATAAAGCAAAACATTAATTTACAACACCTTACGCTCGACGATCTGGCAGTTATCGACCAGTTCCATATCGGGGGACGGCCCTCTACGCGCCAACTGGCTGAGATGACCGAAATCCCCATAGGCACAACAATTCTCGATATCGGCTGCGGGATCGGCGGCCCGGCCCGGGTTCTGGCCGGCGATTATAGCACCCGCGTTATCGGAGTCGATCTTTCGGCCGATTATTGCCGGGTCGCGGGCTGGCTGAATAGAATGGTTAAGCTGGACGATCACATCTTAATTATCAATGCAAGCGGCGAGGCGCTGCCCTTTGCTGATGATGTTTTTGACATCGTCTGGCTGCAGCATCTGAGTATGAACATAAAGGATAAGGCATCATTCTTCTCCGACTGCCACCGGGTATTAAAAGACGATGGCAAAATCGCCCTGCATGAGGTGGTACGAACCGGCGACCATGATATCGCCTACCCCGTGTTCTGGGCAGAATCAGCCGATAACAGCTTTCTGCAAACCGAGGATGAAATGAAGCAGACCCTGCGAGTTTGCGGCTTTCGGCAAAAACACTGGCGAACAACGACCGGACAGGCTGTTGCCGGTTTCACGAAGATGGTCGCCGGGATTGCCGATGGGACTTTTTTCCCTGGCCTGTCGGTGTATGTCGAACGCGTCCCGGAGAAAGCCAAAAACATGCTGGAGAATTTATCGGGCGGCAAAATCGAGGTTATCCAATCGGTCTGGGAAATCGTCTGAAGATCAAAAAAAACGGGGCCGTTATGACCCCGTTCTCACGCTGCGATTGTGTCCTGACACTAACCCGATTTTCTGTCGTCTTTTTTTTTCGGTTCCCGTCCGGCCTTACGCAGCGCGTCCCGCAAGAGATACTCGATCTGGGCATTCAGACTCCGCAGATCATCGTCGGCCCAGCGCTGAAGACTTTCCAGCACGTCGGGATCCATTCTCAGCAAATATGATTTCCGTTTAGCCACAGTTATTGATACAAACTTCCGGCGTTAACCACCGGCTGGGTGTGGGCCTCGCCGCACAGCACAACTAGCAGGTTGGAGATCATCGCGGCCTTGCGCTCATGATCAAGTTCGATAATTTCCTTTTTGGACAATTCTTCCAGGGCCATCTCGACCATCCCGACCGCACCCTCGACAATCAGCTTACGGGCGGCGACAATAGCGCCGGCCTGCTGACGGCGCAGCATGGCTTCGGCAATCTCCGGCGCATAGGCCAGATGGCTGATACGGGCTTCAATAACCTCGACCCCGGCTTTATCAAGACGGTCCTGGATTTCCTCCTTGAGCCGATCGCTTATCTTGATCGTGTTGCCCCGCAGCGAGATAACATCATCGTCGTGGGTGTCGTACGGGTATTGGGTGGCCATATTGCGAATCGCCGACTCACTCTGAATACGAACGAATTCTTCATAATGGTCCACCACAAAGACCGCTTCGGCGGTATCGACGACTTTCCAGACGACGATGGCTGCGATTTCGATGGGATTGCCATCGATATCATTGACCTTCATCCGCCCGGTTTCGAAATTGCGAATTCGCAGTGATACCTTCTTTTTGGTGTAAAGCGGGTTTGCCCAGCGGAGACCATCGTATTTAACCGTGCCCTTGTATTCACCAAAGAGTTGCAGGACGCGGGCCTCGTTGGGATTAACCATAAAAAGCCCGGCCATCATGAAGAAATCAACCGCCAGGATGAAAATGGCCACGATCTTGATCCACGGCACCAGGAAGATAATGGCGGGAATACAGATCGCCGGGATAAGGAAAATGTAGAGAAACAGCGCCACCCACCCTGAACCGACCTTGCGTTCACGTTCTTTGTACATAACTGCCTCCTGTATATCAGAGTGATATCACATATATATCTTTTTTATATCTACCTGTCAAGACGGAAGATATTCAAAATTAGTTTCAGTTTTTTTGGGGGTTTTTGCAAAGGCGCGGTTTTTTGTTCAATTCATGACAGGCGCGGCTGGTATCGCAAAATAGGCAGAGCCTTCTGAGTATAATCCCAACTATTTATATCACAACAGGATACATCGTCAATTCTATGGCCGGCACACTTCCGCAGCGGGTTACGATGAAGTTTACTAACTGGTTAGTTAATAGTAGGGTTGCCCTATCAATACGGCACACCCCTGTCACGTTCGTTTTTGAACGCCCGAAGATACCATTCGAATTCATCCAGCATCTTCTGTGACCGTTTGACAGTAGCATCACTGTCCGGGACGCCGTCCTCATCAAATGTCTCCTGCACTTTCGGGAACGCCGCCACAGTCGGTATCGCGGGCATACCTAATTCGGCGAGGACATCGCGAAGATGAATCTGCACCCGGGCTCCGCCGAAAATCCCGGCTGAATACGTCACCAGCGCACTGGGCTTAAAAAAATACTCCTGCTGAAAATGGTCCAGCAGATTTTTCAATGCCGGCGGGATGCCATGGTTGTACTCGCCGCTAACAATGATATAGCCATCGGCAGCAATCAGGATTTTGGCAACTTTCTCTATCGGTTCGAGCGCGGTCCCCGGTTCATATTCTTTGTACATTTTATCCAGCATCGGAAGTTGATATTCGGCCGGATCTATCAGGGTAACATCATGGCCCCGCTTTTTGCACTCAGCGACGATAAACCTTGCGGTTCGTATGCCCTTGCGCGTACCCCGGCAGGAACCATAAATAACAGCGATGTTCATATCTTTCAATCCTCTATTTAATGGCAGTTGCTTTATTCTACTTACGGCATAAATCCAGATGATTATGGCGACAATCATATGGCGTGGGCTGTACTGAGTACTATGTATCGGGACGATTATCGACGAAAGAAACATGCACAAATGTGCGATAACCTACCGCTCCAGGGCTGCGATACAGAGGATATTGTTGCGCTGGCGGGCGATCGCCAG
>CAZGLR010000056.1:0-21554 GCA_964526635.1 uncultured Ignavibacteriales bacterium
AACAACTGCAGTCCATATGCCGCCCATATCAGTAATCTTGAGCCGATTAAGAATAAGAGCCGCCTTGTTGTCACCGATGCGATCCGGCTGCAGTACCACAATGGTCCCGGTTTCGACGGCCGCTATATCGATGTCTATGGCGGTATTATTATGTCCATTGATCCGGTGGCCAACGATGTCATCAGTCTTGAGATAATCGAGGAATACCGGCGCCGCGCGGGGAACAAGAGCCTGGTCGACGAGGGCCGCCCGGTCAAGTACCTGGTCGAAGCTGAAAAACTGGGATTGGGTACAGCCGATCGGAGCAAAATAGATGTGACCGTTGCCACTGTCGAGTCCGGCGGAAAGATTACGCGCTCGAAGGAGTTGTTCTGATGGATCGACGCGGTTTTCTCAGATGTGTCGGCTGTGGCGCGGCGGTCGTCTCGGCTGCCCATAGCGGAATACTACCGGGAGTCCTGGGCGGAGTGCAAAATGCTTTCGCCTTCTCCCGAACAAATAAACTGTCCTCGGTTGAGGCGCGACATTATGTCAAACTCGATGGGGGCGGGATCGAATGCCGCCTGTGTCCGCGGCGGTGCCGTATTACCGATGTCGAACGCGGCTATTGCGGTGTGCGGGAAAATCGAAGAGATACGTATTATACCCTGATCTATGGCCGGCCCTGTGCGATACATGTTGATCCGATCGAAAAGAAGCCCTTGTATCATTTCCGTCCCGGAATCACCGCGCTTTCTCTGGCGACAGCCGGCTGCAACGTGAATTGCAAATGCTGCCAGAACTGGGAGATTTCGCAATCGCGTCCGGAACAAACCAGCAACTTCGATCTGCCCCCGGGCGAGGCTGTCGCTCTCTGCAAACAGCACAACATCCCGTCGATTGCCTATACCTATAGCGAACCGACTGTTTTTTACGAATACATGTATGATATCGCTGAAATGGGACACAGGCAGGGTATCGCCTCGGTCATGATCACCGGCGGATATATCGAAGAGAAGCCACTGATTGAGTTATTGCCACATCTCGACGCCGTCAAAATCGATCTCAAGGCCATCCGCCCGGACTATTACAAAGACTTTGTCGATGGCGAACTGCAACCGGTTCTCGATACGATCGTTCGCATCAAAAACGCCGGGACATGGCTCGAACTGGTGTATCTGGTGATTCCGACTATCAACGATACCGATGAGGAATTCCGCGAACTGGCCGTATGGATAAAAAATCATGTCGGCGATGATGTCCCGCTGCACTTTTCACGATTCCATCCGCAATATCTGCTCAACCATCTGCCACCCACGCCGCTGGCCACGCTGGAACGAGCATATGATATCTGTCGGGCCGAGGGATTGAAATTCGTGTATCTGGGTAACATCCCCGGTCATGCCGCCGAATCGACCTATTGTCCCGGTTGCGGTCACATGCTTATCGAACGGACAGGATTCAGTATCAGACAGATGAATATCTCTTCCGGCAGGTGCCCGTCGTGTCAGATTTCAATTCCGGGTGTATTTTAACCGATGCGCCGCCTGGGATTCATCCTCGGATTCTACTCGATTATTGCGCAGGTGCTGATTCTGCGGGATATTATGTCAACCTTCTCCGGGTCGGAGATTCTGCTGAGCATCGGTTTATTCGGCTGGATGATCGCGGTGGCACTGGGAGCGTATTCAGCGGGGAAGTCACAGTTTTTTTCGATTCTTGAGATGATGTGCGCCGGTACCCTCCTGCTTCCGGGCATACTCATTTTGTTGAGATTGTCGCCTATGGCTATCGTTTCTCTTCCCGGAGAGGCAATTCCAATAACCAAGGCCGCGGCTCTTTCGGTGGTGGCCACCGCGCTTCCGGGATTTATTTCCGGATACCTGTTTACGGCCATCTCCAGAGTTGGCTGGAATGCATCACACGCAATTGCTCAGACATATCTGTTTGAGGGCCTGGGTGCGGCAGTTGGTGGGGTCGCTATAACGTTACTGGCCGGATCGATGCTCTCGACCCTGACAATAGCATTTTTGCTTCCGGTAGTTGTTATCCCCGCGATGTTTGTAAGAGATAAGTATAATCATCTATTCTGGATGGCTCCTCTCGGTATTGTGGCAGGAATAACTTTCATCATCCTGGTGCCACGGCTCGAAGCCGGCATCGCCGCAGTCAGATATGAACCGTTTCAAATCATAGATTCTTTTGATACGCCCTATAGTCACCAGACGGTCCTGTGGAATTACCATCAGACTACGATTATGACAGATAATCGTGTTGAGTTAACTGAACCTGATTTAAATACGATCGAAGATTTGACTATCTGGCCATTGTTATATAATCCGGATGCACATAACATCTTGATAACCGGCCCGCCACGGCAGCTCAATGAGACTATTCGAAAAAAAGCCGGAGTCGAAGTACATTTTCTTGATCCCAGACCACGGCTGGACAGATTTATCCGGGAACTTAATCCAGCGATGCAAACCAGCATTATTAGAAGGGATCCTGTCTCCTATTTTCGAGGTGATGTGAAAAGCCTGTATGATGTCATTATTATAAATGGAGACAGCCCCGGGACGTTTTCAACGGCCAGTGTATATTCAAGAGAGACGTTATCGGATGTCGTTCGACATATAAGTCCATCCGGAGTACTTATAATCCGTTTACCGTCCAATTCAGATTACCAAGTTCGAGGACTAAAAACCAAAATTGCTTTTCGTATCTATCAGACAACCAAAAGTGTCTTTCCGAATGTTGCAATCCTCACAGGAGATTCCGATCTAATTGTTGCATCTACCAACAGGGAACTTCCGATAGACAGCCGTATTTTGAAAACTCGGCTTGAAAGGCTCGGCGATATATGGTCAAATACTCTTCATAATCGCATTATTTCGGGATTAAACCCACTCCACCGCGATCAACTCCTCGACGCCCTCAACCAATACGATGCCATCGCCACCATCGATCGTCCGGCTATCATCCACGATCAACTGCTTTTCGACGCCCAGCGCTATCCCACCGATCGCAAAGTCTTGTCAGTTCTTATCGGCAAGCCATATTGGCTGATCCTGTTGCCGCTGGCCATTACGGGTTTCTGGCTGTATGCCATGCTGACCAATCGACAAACCAATCGTTATGCTCTTTATCTCTACGCTATCGCCGGATTTCTGTCGCTGGTTATCGAACTGGTTGCCATCTATGTCTATCAGGCGACCGCCGGATCATTGTATCGCGATATGGCAGCATTGTTCGGTATATTCATGCTGGGATTAGCGGTCGGGACCTGGAATGCCATGCGCAGCGCTTTTCGCGTTGATCTGGCGCCGCCGTCGCTGGGCCTGCTGCTGACGGCCGTCGTGTTATATACGATCACGTTTCGGGACATTAACACGATAATCCTGCTGCCGTATTATTGCTGTTTTCTTTTCGTAACGGCCCTGGCTACCGGCACACTTTTTGTCGCCGCCACCAATCGCTATTACCTCGAGGATCAGCACGCCAACCGTGGCTATGGCTATGCCGCCGAACTGGCCGGTTCAGCCGTGGCGGCATTGTGCACGGCCTCGATGCTTTTACCGGTGATCGGGGTGACATGGATATTATTTGCGACTATCGCAATGATCATTATCAGCATTGTCGGAGCGGTTCTGACAACGGCGCGCACGATGCCCTGAGTATCATGCCTTGCGGCGGTGACGCTCCAGCAGAATCTGATTTTCCGGTGAGCGCGATTCTCCCACTGATGTAATATACACCGCGGCATCATCGACGACCGGGCAGGCAAATTCGCAGGCGCCGCAACCGGTACAGGCCTCGGGATCAACATAGGGCCGCCGCAGTGTTACCGGTTGGCCCGCCCGATTGATGATCGTCTCCTCACGCGTGAAGATAGCCTTGGGCGACACCGGGCACCATTCTTCACACACAATACAACTGCGCTCCATAGCCCACGGCAGGCAGCGGCCGCGATCAATAAAGGCGGTGCCGATGCGCACCGGCGGGAGATCATCGGCGCCGGTTTTCTCTTCAATGGTAAGCTCCCGAATCGCCCCGGTCGGACACACCTGTGTGCATAGCGTGCAGGTCGGTTCGCAATACCCGATGCGCGCTTTGAGAACCGGTGTCCAGAGACCCTCGAAACCGGCCTCGGCGATCGTCGGATGCAGGGCATTATTCGGGCAAACCCGCATACATTGCCCGCAGCGAATGCAGGTGTCGAGAAAATGATCTTCGCCAACCGAACCGGGCGGTCGAATGACCGCTGCCTGAGGATTGGCCTGATGGCCGGCGCCGATACGGATCAGCGGCACAAAGGCCGCCCCGGCAGCCAGCGACAAAATAACTTTACGCCGGGATATATCGACCTTCCGGGTCGGGGCCGGGCTGTGTTGGGTCGGAGCCATGTTGGGAAAAAACTTGAATGACAACGATCCCTCGGGACAGGCCGCCGTGCAGTTCAGGCACATATGACATTCGGCCTGTCGCCATTTGGATCCGATGTCGGGATTATCCGCCCCCTGGCAATGCAGCAGACAGAGATTACAATGGGTGCAGGTCGCTTCCTTTTTCTCCAAACCGAAAATAGCGAAACGTGAGAAAAGCCCCAACATCGCTCCCAGCGGGCAAATCCCACGGCACCAGAAACGGGTGAACAGACGGTTCAATACCAAAACGAGGACAAAGATTGATCCTATCAGTAGCACGCCCTGGAAATGGACCGGGCGGAAATTTAGAAACCATGGCGCGATAGCATCGTAGCCGGCCTGTGCGGCTTCGCCCAGCGGCGGCCAGCCCAGGCCGGAAATCCAGCCGACAATGCCGAGAATTATGGCGTGAATGATGGGAAAAACAACCGTCCCGATCGAACGGGCCAAAAGTGACAGAGGATCCAGCAGGCCGATCTGCATAGTGCCCATAATCGCTGCGGCAACAAAGAACAGTAAAATGTAATATTTGATCCGCTGATATCTCCTGTACCGATTCGACTCAATTTTTGACCGACCTTTCCGCCCGAGCCGTTCCGAGGGAATCTCCGAGACCCAGTGATTGAGCGTTCCCATCGGGCAAATCCAGCCACAAAAGAAACGACCGATGAAGATCGTCGGTATCAAAATCACCAGCGACCATAACAACCCCTTATACAGCGTCCCTGTGGCCAGCAGGGTGCCCAATGCCGCCAGCGGATCGAATTCAAGAAACAACGATACCGGGTAGGGCAGACGGATATCGGAGACGGATGCGCTGTCGAACGAGACGTCAAAGTTGGTTTTCAGAATCAGCCAGACAAAGAGGATAAAGAACAAAATCTGGGATACGCGCCGCAGATTTCGGGCGGCTTTGCCACTCATGCTGCAACCTCATGATAACCGGCGTTTTGATAATCGATCTTGCCCAGGCCGGAAGATGCCGCCAGGGCAATATGGCCGATATCGGCGCCGTTGAGTCCCAGGAATTCGCAGGCGCGGGAATCCCCGGCAACCTGATCGGTCACACAAAGGACTGTATCAAATTGCTCGACATCATCGAGCGATCCGCCGGTTGGACCATTGCGCATCAACACCCGCGTGGCGTCGATGACAGTGAGCGTCGGCTTGGCAAACAGAGCCAGATCGACAATAGACTGGTCGATACTCTGATGCAATTGATTGCGCGGACCTCCGATGATGCCATAATAATTCTTCATCCCGACTGTACATTGCGACAAAACGTGATGCTTGACGATCGGTATGTTGATGAGTTTGTCGCAATCCAGAATATGTTTGATAACCGGCCAGGCTTCAAGGAGTTTGCCGCCCAGATCGGTGGTGATGAAATCGTTTTCGCCAACCAGCTCAACGCGCGCCCCGGCTGCCTCAGCCTGTTCCCGGATACCCGATCGAATGAAGGTCCGTTGCGGATGATTACAGGTGACGTCGGTGACAATTACCGACGCGGCCCCGGCTGACAGGCACAGGCGGACCATCTCAGCCACCAGCACAGGATTGGTGTTAGCGGCCTGTTCGGGGGTACGGTCCCAGCCAATATTGGGTTTCAGGACAACCCGGTCGCCGCTTGATATAAAACGGCCAATACCGCCGATGCCGTCGAGCGCACCCTGCAGCGCCCGGATATGATCTTCATTCCGGCATAAGACAACCCGGGGTAATTGCGGATCGGATGCCACACTGAAATCGCTTTGAACATCAACCAGTTTTTGGTATCCGGTTGCGGCTCGATTATGGAAAAGCAGAGCCGCACCGCCCGTTATAGCGGCCAGGGCGGCAGCCTTGCCGGTGCGGCGAAGGAAATCACGGCGGTCCATGGGCATGGGTACCTCTTTCGCTTGGAACCAGTTATCTCTAAGGTATTCATGATGGTCAGGCAATGCAATCTGTTTTAGGAGAATTCGTTTTGGGAAGTATAAATCCTTTGGGGTATTGCGGGTTTGGGTTATGCGATTTATGCAAACTTTGAACATTTCGCCGTTGTTCATACTATGCACACTCTTTGCATTTTGACAAAAGACCGAATCAAAACCATTCTTACCCTCTATCAATCCGAAAATTTTGAATTATAACTATCTGATTTACAGGCAGTTATTGACAGCCATAAAATGGGGATCAGCCGGTACCACTAAGCGGGTAAAACAGTTCATGTGTGTTTTGCCGTGAAACCGGACCAATCATGGCTGAATTGCCGCTATTGCTTTCTCTAAAATGACCGAAATCTGGATAAAAAAGGGGTCTTAGCCGACTGTGAATCGGCTCTCCCAAACAACCTAATGACATTGATTTCCCTCCGGGGCATCACAGATTGAAGACCCGGCACTTAGTGAGGAGGAGGCGCAATGAAACTCAGATTGAATCTTATACAGAAGCTGATGCTGATGCTGGCTGCTGTCCTGGTAGTATCGATTACCGGGGTGGTTATGATCAGTACCATCAAGTCGAACCAGTATCTGACTGATTCCGGTAAAAGCGATCTGGCCCATATGGCTGTCATGGCTCAGGTAAGCTGCCAGGTGACTGCCGAAGAGATACAGAAAAAAGTCAAAAGCGATCTCATGGCCGCCGATGCCGAGTTTGAACTCTGGACCAGAGGCTCGGTAACGGTTGAAGGCGGACAAATGATTGCCGATCCGATGGGTCAGCGGATTGTCGTCAACGACAACACCGATTTCGTTGACATGATCAAGAGCAAAACCGGTTCATTGTGTACGATATTTCTCAATGACAACGCCCAGTCCCGACGAATCGCCACGAACGTGCTCAACGATCAGGGCCGTCGCGCGGTCGGAACCTACGTCTCACAGCCGGTCTACGACGCTGTCGTCAATCGTGGCCAGACCTTTGTCGGACGGGCCTGGGTGGTCAACGACTGGTATGTTACTGCCTACAAACCGATTCATGATGAGTACAATAACATCGTCGGCATCCTCTTTGTGGGGGTCAAGGAACAATCACCTCATCTTAGCGAAGCCCTGCTGGCCCAGAAAGTCGGAAAAACCGGCTATATTTATACGATGAATAAGGATGGTGTCCTTCAAGTGCATCCAAATTCTACAGGCAAAGATATCAGCGCCAATGCTTTTGCCAAAGAAATGATGAGTGTGGCCCCGAATCTGGCCAATGGTGAAGTCGCTTTCGTTACCTATGAATGGGAACGGAATGGCAAAATGGCCGAAAAGATCACTGCCTATACCTATGTTCCCGAATGGGAATGGATTATCGGGGTCGGCAGTTATCTCGATGAGTTCACCTCTCCAGCCAACAATATCCGCAATGCTATCATCTTTTTGGGGATCGGGCTTCTGGCAGTTTCGATGGTAATAGGCTTCTTCATCGGCCGCTCCATCGTTAAGCCGATTGTCAATATTTGTGATGTCGCCGAGGCGGTAGCCCTGGGCGATATTACTAAGGAAATCACCTACCGCGGCCGCGATGAGGTCGGTGTTTTGGCCGATTCATTCCGGGGGATGATGGATTATCTGAAGGAAAATGCCGAAGCGGCCGAACGGATCGCCGAAAACGACCTGACTGTTAAAGTCAACCCGCGCTCGGCGAACGATACCCTTGGTAATGCTTTCCACAAGATGATCACTAACCTGACCGCCATGATCCGCGACCTTCGTGATAATACCCGTTCGCTGGTCTCGGCGGCGACCGAGATTTCCTCGGCCTCTGAACAGATGGCTGCCGGCGCACAGAACCAAAGCGATCAGGCCAGCCAGGTATCCACGGCGGTCGAGGAAATGACCGTCACGATCGTAGAATCATCGAAAAACGCCAACGAAGCCAAGGATATGGCCGAACATGCCTCCGAGACATCGCAGAAGGGTCGGGGCGTGGTGGATGAAACTATCTCCGGGCTGGAGAGGATCGCGCAATCATCGCGCGAATCCGGCGACATCGTCAACGAACTGGCCGCAGCCTCGGATCGCATTGGCCAGATTATCGGTGTTATCGATGATATCGCCGATCAGACCAACCTGCTGGCGCTCAATGCCGCCATCGAGGCCGCCCGTGCCGGTGAGCAGGGCCGTGGGTTTGCCGTCGTGGCCGATGAGGTCCGTAAACTGGCTGAACGGACCGGCACCGCCACCGGCGAAATCACCGAAATGATCAAAGGTATTCAAAACGATTCCGGGCGAGCTGTTTCCTCGATGGAAGAAGCCGGAAATCTGGTTGAAAACGGTAAGTCACTGGCCGATCAGGCCGGAATCAATCTGCATGAGATCAGCGATCTGTCGCAGCGGGTGAAGGATATGATTATCCAGATCGCGACCGCCTCCGATGAGCAGTCGGCTGCCGCTGAACAGATTTCAAAGAATATCGAGCATATCTCCTCGGTGACCAAGGAAACCGCCACCGGTGCCCAACAGTCAGCCGCCGCCGCCGAAGAGTTGAACCGCCAGGCCGAACGGATGCAGCAGATGATATCCAAATTCGTCGTTACCGATGAATAGTATCAACATGATCTATCCGTAGCATGTGAGCCGGCTGCGCCTTCGCGACCGGCTCCTTTTTTTTGATTTGGGCTATTCAGTAATTATTCCTAAAACAAAAATACAAAATCGTGATAATCATATTTGCCTTTTTGTCGATATACTAAGCATCACGGCAAGGGGGCTGTGATCTTGAAAAATTCGGGGCTGGCAGCTTACGCTGCACTCACACGGGGGATTTCTGCTCATGTCAAAAGGGGATATAGGTGCAACTTTGCGCCTTCATGATTGTCGTATTCTGCACGATACTGCAAAGATTCACGCCAGGCTGGATGCAAAAAGCAGTCAGGTCGTAACACTATCTGACTCCGGCGATATTGGGAACTATGCCGTCGGCAACCGGGAAAACCGCCTGGTCAATCTCATCGGGCATTTGAATGAAATTTTCTGGATTTCCGATGATACGTTCAGTGAAATATATCTCATGTCGCCATCATGTAAAAAGATCCTGGGCATTCGTGCTGAGGCCTTGGCCGCAGACACCGGCCTGTTTTTGCGGATGGTTCATCCGGACGATCAACTTCGGGTGAAAGAGATTTTCAAAGCAGTAACCGCCCGGAAAAAGCAACTTCATCTGGAATACCAAATGTTCAGGCGCGATGGTGACGTACGACTATTGTCGCATACGGTAATTCCTGACTTCGATACCGAGACAAAACAGGATATCCTCATTCATGTCGCGGAAGATATTACCGAACGTCGGGTTGTCGAAGAGCAACTGGAGTCGGCATTGCTGCAACTGGAAAGCGAAAAGGCGGCTCTGGAGCGCAAAAATACGGCCCTGGGTGAAATTTTCGAACAGATCGAGCGCGAAAAGTCAACCATTGCCCGCCGGGTTCAAACCAATATCGATCGAGTCGTGATGCCGCTTCTCGATCTTGTATCCGAAAAGCTCTCCGACGATCAGCGGCAGCCATTGTCCCTTATCAAGAGCTGCCTGCACAATGCTGTCTCACCATTTGTCAGTGAACTCGAAACGCGCTTTACCCGCCTGACACCACGGGAAATCGAAGTCTGTAATTTAGTAAAAAATGGTCTGAGCTCAAAAGCCATCGCCCGGACTCTGCATGTTTCACCCGAAACTGTCAACAAGCAGCGTAAGCAAATTCGCCGAAAATTGGGTATCACCAACACCAAAACCAACTTGATAACGTACTTGAAGTCGTTGGACCTCAATATATCAGGATAAATTTGATCCTAATTTTATGGTGATAATACATACCCATTATCGGGCCAATAGAATCCCCTCGCGTAATTTTGTAAATAATCGATAAAGATATCAATTACGGGATTTTGTCTGACTCAAGAGCGTTCTTATACAAAAAGGCGGGACAGCATATGAACTGGAAGAACTTCAGAATTGGGATGAAACTGGCAGTAGGATTCGGCGCCATCCTGCTCATCTTTGTCATTGCCGGGATTTTTAACTATCAAAGTTTCACCGGCGTCCAGTCGCGCATTGTCGATTCACAGGCGGCCAATGACAGCAAGGCCTTCATGATCGAAAAAGAAGTCGATCACCTTAACTGGGCTGCCGGCTTGAGCGATCTTTTTCTTGATGCTAATATTTCCAAAGTAACTGTGGAGAAAGACCCGACTCAATGCGGGCTGGGGAAATGGCTCAACAGCCCCGAAACCAAAGCACTGGCCGCCAAAGATCCGGAACTGGCCCGGCTTTTGAGTGAAATTGAAGAACCGCACCGGCATCTTCATGAGACCGCCAAGCAGATCGATGACGTCTATGTTGATTTTGATATGTCGTTGAAATCACTCCTGGAAGAACGCTGGATTGACCATTTAACCTGGGTTAAAAATCTGGCCAATTCCATTATGACGCGATCGCTTTTCGATGGCAGCATTGATCCGCGTAACTGCGCGTTCGGGAAATGGTATTATGCTTATGACGCCACTAATCCGGAATTCGAGCGGCTTTTACATGAATGGGAAGCACCGCACAATGAACTCCATGAATCGGCTGGACGTATACTCGAAGCCCAGCGGGCCGGTGACTGGAGCCGCGCCCAGCAGATATATGAAAACAGCACTCTCCCGGCTTTGAATACCCTGACTGAAAAATACCACAACACGATTCACTGGATCAAGGACATGGCCGGTCATCAGGATGAAGCACTGGCGATATTCCACAACGAAACCGAGAAACATCTGGAAGATACCAAAGGAAAGGTCATTGAAATTGTGGATCATTTCGCGAATACCGCCGAATCATCCAATACGGTCATGTCAGCATCGATTAAAAGCACCATTCGCTGGATGATCATCCTGACAGTGATCGGGCTGGTGATCGGGACCGTGGCGGCCTTCATGATCACGCGTGGCATCGTGAAACCGCTGACCGGCATAGTGGATATTACCCGGCAGATGACCGGCGATTTCCATGATTTCGCCCAGGTGGTGGAAGCGATTGCCCATAACGATCTGACCAGAGAGATGAAAGAATCTTCGATTCAGATGACCAGTATCATAAATTCCGAGGATGAAATCGGCATGGTCGCCAAATCGGTTGAGGAAACACTGGCTGCCAAAGAGCAGCTCCATGCCGCCATGGTGACCATGAAGTCCAATCTGACCGGCATGGTCTCTGAGATGAAACAAAACGCCGATCAACTGGCGTCTGCTGCCAATGAGATATCATCGTCGTCCGAGGAGATGGCGGCTGGTGTCCGCACGCAGACTGATCAGGCCGCTCAGGTATCCACGGCGGTCGAGGAAATGACCGCCACGATCGTCGAATCATCGAAAAACGCCAATGAAGCCAAATCGTTGTCCGAGCAGGCTTCATCGACCGCCGGCAGTGGCCAGAATATTGTTGGCGAGACTATATCCGGCATGGTTAAAATCGCCGATTCTGCTACCCAGGCGGGCAAGATTGTCAATGAACTGGCCGAGGCCTCGGACCGTATCGGCGAAATTATCAGTGTCATCGACGACATCGCCGATCAGACCAATTTGCTGGCGCTTAATGCCGCTATCGAGGCCGCCCGGGCCGGCGAGCAGGGCCGTGGGTTTGCTGTCGTGGCCGACGAAGTCCGCAAACTGGCTGAACGGACCGGTACCGCCACCGGCGAAATCACTGAAATGATCAAGGGTATCCAGGGCGATTCCAACCGTGCGGTCTCCTCGATGGAGGAAGCCGGCAATCTCGTCGAAGCGGGCAAGGGGTTGGCCGACCAAGCCGGCAACAGCCTGAATGAGATCAGTGATATGTCGCAGCGGGTGATGGACAT
Organism: uncultured Ignavibacteriales bacterium; assembly: GCA_964526635.1. Taxonomy (GTDB): domain Bacteria; phylum Zixibacteria; class MSB-5A5; order GN15; family JAAZOE01; genus CAZGLR01. Next base: position 12,208 of record CAZGLR010000056.1, read on the forward strand.
GATCACACAGATTGCGACTGCCGCCGATCAACAGTCGGCTGCCGCCGAACAGATTTCCAAAAACATCGAGCATATCTCCACAGTGACCAAGGAAACCGCCGCCGGCGCCGAACAATCGGCCGCCGCTGCCGAGCAACTGAGCCGTCAGGCGGAATCGATGCAGCAGATGGTGGCGCGCTTTAAAGTTAACGCATGAGCACGGCAGTCTGAGATGCGTATTTCCGGGGGAGACATTATTGTCTCCCCCTTTTTCATGTCTTTTTAACTGTAGAATTATGTGTGAAGCCATTGCCCCGGACGGTCCCTCTGATTATGTTGTCACCAACACCGGATGGAGAAACATCGAGGCTATGTCGGCAAAACGTCCAAACAATACAAGATCCACCGCCGAATCGCAGGCAATTCTGGAGTCGATTCAGGACAGCTTTTCAACATTTGTCACCCTGCTCGATAATAACAACCGCGTCCTGGAAATTATGGGCGACATGGAAGAGAAGGCCCAGGGTGATTATCTCTTTGATATCAACTATATCCGGCAGAATCTGGATGAAATGAATGCCGAAATCAGCGTTATGCTGGAATGCATGGTGACACTCGGCGGCGATTTCTACCTCAAACTGCGGGACCGTTTCGACGAAATCAATGCTGTCGTCAAGTCAGTCCTGCCGGGCAATCAGCCCATTATCGATGACAAGTTCACCCGGTCATTCGATGAACTCAATCGCAGCCGGGCCCTGAGTGCGGGCAGTAAAAACGCCCAGCTGGGCGAGATTAAAACCACCCTCGGCTTGCCCGTGCCCGAGGGGTTTGCGATCACCGCCAGCGCGTACAAGTACCTGATCGATGCCAATGATCTCCAGGCGCGTATTACTCGTCGCATCGACTCGATCAATATTAAAAGCTATGCTGAACTCGAGAAAGTCTCTACGGAAATCCGCCGAATGATTTCTCAGTGTACTGTCCCCGATGATCTCCAGAAGGAGATGATGGCCAGCTATGCCGAACTCAAAGCCCGTGCTGATACCGATAAATTCTCGATGCGGTCCAGCGCCATCGGCGAGGATACCCTGTTCAGTTTTGCCGGGCAGTATGCCTCATATCTGAATGTCACAGCCGATGAATTGATCAACCGCTACAAAGAAGTACTGGCCTCGAAATTCACGCCCAAGGCGATTTATTATTTCATGACCCATTCGCTGTCGGAGGCCGAGCTGGCCATGAGCGTCGGCGTGGTGAGTATGATCAACGCGTCGGCCAGCGGAGTGATTTATACCTGCAATCCGATCAATCCCGACGATGACTCAATCCACGTCAACTCGATCTATGGCTTGGGGAAATACCTGGTCAACGGCCGCCTGACGCCGGATACGTTTCGCGTTGATCGCAAAACCGGTGGCATTATCGAGGAAACGATCGCCGACAAACCGGTTAAGCTGGTGGTCAATGACAGCGGTGGAACGACCGAAGAACAGGTCCCGGATGACATGCGCAGGCAACCATCGATCACCCGCGAGCAGCTTGGGGAACTGGTCGAATACGCGGTGAAGCTCGATGAGCATTACCATGATCCGCAGGATATCGAATGGGCCGCCGATCAGGACGGCCGCCTGTATTTACTGCAATCACGGCCCCTGCAGGTGATTCGCCCGACCGGAGAGACCGATGATGTCGACGTTTCGGGCTATACCGCGCTGGTCACTGGCGGGACGACCGTCTGCCCCGGCGCAGGTGCCGGACCGATTCATCATGTAACTTCGTACAAGGACGTTCGCGGGGTGCCCGATGGCGCTGTCCTGATCGCCCCGAATCCCTTTCCGGGACTGATCACCGTGATGGGCCGGATCAGCGCCCTGATCACCATCGTCGGCGGGCTGGCCAGCCACATGGCGACAATTGCCCGCGAATACCATATTCCGACCCTGGTCGGTATCGGTCGCGATGATGTACTGCACGACGGTTTAGTTGTCACCGTCGATGCCACCGGCCGGACGATTTACACCGGCGAAATGCCGGAGCTGGTCGAGGCCCGCCAGCCTGATCTTGAACATCTCGACACATCAGGCATTTACCGGGTGCTCGACCGGGTACTCGACCTGGTCTCACCATTGCGGTTATTGCATCCCGCCGATGAAGATTTCAAACCGGAAAACTGCGTGACGTTCCATGATATCACACGTTATGCTCATCAAAAGGCGATGGAAGAGATGTTTCTCACCGCACAGCGGATGGATCAGCATGGCGCTATCGGCTTCGAACTCAAAACCGAAATTCCTCTGCAGATCCATGCCTTGCGCCTGGATACGTCCATTGCCGCATCAGACAAGCGCGAGGTGACCGTCGAGGAGTTGGAGAGCCCGCCGTTGCAGGCAATCTGGGATGGCATCCGGCAGGAGGGATGGCCCTCGCGACCGGCGGCATCGTTCCAGGGCAGCCGTATGGGAACGACTCTGGAAGAACAGGACCGGCGCCATTTTTCCGAAAGCAGTTTTGCTATCCTGAGCAAAGAATACATGATCCTGTCACTCCGGATGGGGTACCATTTCACGACCGTAGAAGCGATGTGTACGCAGGAAACCAGCAAAAATTACATCCAGATGCAATACAAAGAGGGCGGGGCTTCGCTGGAACGGCGCATTCGCCGAATCAAGCTGCTCAAGGAAATCCTCGGACAGATCGGTTTTATTCAGCATCGTAAGGGTGATTTCCTGTCGTCAATAATCTCCTATCAGGATTATCATGTCATGCTCGAAAAACTCTATTTGTTGGGACGGCTGATAATGATGACCAAGCAGCTTGATATGGCCTTATCCAGCGATGCTGTCGCGGCCTGGTATACCAAAGACTTTGTGAAAAAACTCGGTCTGGAACTGTCTCGATCGAGTGTTGATGCGGGAGACTAATATGGCACGCAGAATTCTTGCGGTTGACAATGAACTGCACATGCTCAGTCTGCTGGAACAACTGATTTCCAAAAAGACTGCGTATCAGATAACCACTACGCATAATGCGCTGGAAGTGCCGGAGATGCTCGAAGAGGAATCGTTTGACGTTATCATCACCGATCTCAAAATGCCCGGTCTGTCGGGTCTGGATATCCTTCAGCAGGTGCATGATCACGGCCGCGGCGAGGAAGTGATTATGATTACGGCCTTTCCGAGTATCGAGACCGCTTCGGAGGCCCTGGGCCTGGGGGCGTCGGATTATATCATCAAGCCGTTCAAAAAGAACCGGCTGTTGCAGTCGCTGGAGAGAGCCATGTTCCGCCAGCAGGCCCGGCGCGACGCCGCCTTTCTGGTGAAGCTTTTGTTGCAGGAACCATTTGACGCTGCGCTAAAACAGTTTAAATTGGAATATTTCACCCATATGATCGCCCGAACCGGCGATGATGTGCGAACAATGGCCCAGCGTTCCGGGTTATCGGTTAGTGAAGTTGAGTCGATAGTAAAAGAAAGAAATGCCGCCGAGTCGGACAAATAGCGTTCGAGTGTCCAGTGAGTCGTTGAAAGGAGATGAGAGTGGAGCAGGTCAAACTGAAACGCGCCGGAGATATCATGATCCCGCTGGAGAAATATCCCCACATACCCTACTGGTTTACCCTGCGTCAGGCAATGGCCGAGATGGAACATTCTGAATTGGAAATCGATGGCCGCCGTTCGCTGCCCCGTATGGTCCTCGTTTTCGATGAAAAATACCGCCTGATGGGCCTGGTAAGGCGCCGTGATATCCTCCGTGGCCTGGAACCCGAATTTCTACTGGATATGCCGGTGACCGAACGCAAACAGCTCTTTGACCCGAAAACGACCCCCGATAGCTGGGAAATACCGATCAATAAAATCGTCGATGCCACCCGCAAACGGGCCGAACGGCCGGTATCGGAGATTATGCGATCGATCGAAAAAACCGCCGATTTTGACTCGCATCTGTTTCAGATCATCTATGACATGAACATCGGCCGGGTCAACATGCTGCCGGTACTCAAAGACGGCCGCGTGGTGGGAGTTGTCAGATCAGTCGATGTCTTTCATGAAATCGCAAGGCTTGTCTTGTAGATGATTTTTTAGACGATCCTATTGACGATTCCGTCTCGAAAATATTTCCGTCATGTTGAAAACTCAGCAGGACGTTTTTTTATTGAGGCTTTATCGTGGCTTTGGCTGGAATCCACGGCGAGCCGCATGCCACCCGGCCTTATAATTTCTCGCTGTATGTCCGCCGTAGGTCGAAATCCCTTGCCCCGCGAGCGTAAGCGCGCGGGTGCGGAGCGAAGCGGAGCAGGTTTCGACATTAAAATGATGATACCATCTACGTAGTCGAATCCTCCCTCGCTGCGCTCGGGATCGCTCGCGCCATACGGCGCTCACGACAAGGGATTTCGACCTGCAATTTACTCCATACGGCGCTCACGATAAGGGATTTCGACCTGCACGATAATCAATTGACCCTCGTACCGCACCCGGCGCCCGGGTGCGGTAAACGATTTTTGCAGAGGGAATTATTGCTATAAAAGACTGAATTGTTTATATTAACGGCGACCCGACAATGCTGCGCATTGTCGGGTCCACACAAGTAAATGTTTTACGTAAGAATGCGAAAATATATAATCTTTGAGTTGGGAGATTGGCGTTTGACCACGGCAAAATTGGTAAAAGACCCACTCACTGTGGGATTGAAAAGAGCTGATGAAGATGGAAGAAGGCTGTTTTCGTATTTCGTAGCACAACTGAACAGGGCGTTGGAAAAGAGGATGCTAGGCCCCATATGGTGGCAGCCTGACTCATCTCAGAAGTACGAAAATCGCTGGTACTGGATGTTCTCTTACAATTCTGTGGCGCGTGATTTCATAACTCGTTTGAACTTTGTTGCTAAGGACGTCATAACCGTCCAGATATCTCACTTTGGAGCAAAAAAACCGGTCGAAGCTGAATTTGTTCCAGAACAATTGTTCAAGCGGTTGGTCTACCCTCAAAAGGCTCCACCTGAAATCCGTATTGAGTCAATGAGTGATGTTGACTTCTACACACCCCTGATTGCGGAGCATTACTTTAGAATTGATGAACACATCAAACTTGGCGGAAAACTGAAGACTAGAGGCTGGAGCCATCTGGAGGTAGCACTCAAGGGATTCATAAATACCAACGACAAGGCGGAATGGGTGGGCTGGTACCATCCGGATTTTCTTGGTGGCCGCCGAGAAATAGATATCGCGAATCTGAGCGAGAAAATTGCAATTGAAGTGCAGGGGACTCATTGGCATAAGCGCGAGGGCATGGAGGAAAAGGATCTCGCTAAGAAGGAAGAGATATTAGGAGCTGGTTGGAAGCTGATTTGGGCTTGGGAGGATGCCATTAAGGACAGATTCGGATTTAGCAGCGTCCTTGACGCAATTGAGGACGTTCGCGATGGTGAATCCTTCGTGGAGATTTCACAATAACACAAAGATTTCAGATTGAAAGACAACGTAGTTTGACGAAACATGTAATTATTATTGATCCAGCTATGGGTTGATCGAGAAGAAGGCAATCATTGGCAGATAGAATTGCTCAAATCCAGCCGTTTCATCCAACATAGCCCCACAAAAATATAAACCCACGACAAAGTCGCGGGTTACGGATTAATCAACCTATAAAGCGGGGATATACAGCTCAATCAAAACGCAAACCCACGGCAAGCCCGAGGCTACCCTGTTATATCGATGCTGCCAACTACTTCGTGAACTTGAATGCGATCGCATTCTCCGGGCAGGTTCTGACACAAATCCCGCACGATGTGCAATCAGGTAAGGTGAGTTGATTCTGGCCCGAACGGAGACCATAGATAGTTGGGCACGGGCTCTCTTCTTCACACGTCCCGCATTCGGTGCAGGCTTTTTGGTCAACGCGCACCCGCCCCGGCGAGATTTTTTCAAAAAGCCAACTGATTGCTCCGATCGGGCAGGCCATATAGCAAAACGGCCGGTATAAAAACAAACTGGCCCCGGCCAAAATAATAAATCCGATAATGAAATACATTGACGTGAAGTCCCAATGCAGCAAATGAAACATATTGATCGGCTCGTAAACGCTATATGCCTGATATGCTGTCCAGGTCTGCTCAGTGATGTCGGCTCCGAGAGCATCGGCCAGCATGATAAAAAGATCTTTCACCCAGAAAAATGTCAGGATAAACATAGTCAGCAGGCCGAAACGGACCGCATTGAACGCCGCAAAATTGAACCGTTTGATGCGCCATTTGTTGGGGATTTTGTTGATCAATTCCTGCAGCGCCCCCAGCGGGCAAACCCAGCCGCAGAACCATTTGCGGACAATCAGCGAGGGCACAAAAATCGCGACAAACATGGCGGTAAAGGCCGGGAAAAACTCACCCCAGGTGAATTTGAACATGAATAGTTTGGTCACTGCGCACATTGGGCTGGGATGCAAGGGGAATGTAATACTCATATCACTGCCGAATAAAAACAGCGCGACCGCCAAAAGTCCCAGGCGCAGCCAGTTGCTGACCCAGCGGCCCGGAAGCAGCGACAGACCGACCAGCATCATGATGCCAAACGCAATATACTTGCTGCTGATTAAAAAATCGCCGACGCCCTTAGGCTTGCGAGTGGAAGCCGGGGCGGCAGATTCATGATCGTGATCATGTTCTTCGGTTACGTCGGTTTCACTCGCTGCCGCGGTCGGGATTGAATCGCATTCTTCGGAAGGATCAATTTCGTTGGATTCCCGGGCGCTCACCGATGGCGCCAGGCAGATTACCAGGCCCACAATCAGGACCAGCGCAAGGGTATAAATCGAGATGTTTTTCATCGGGCTAACATAATAAATTGGACAGATTTGTCAATCAGAGTTCGCAGGGTTTTGCGGAACAACGGTAGTCTCCGGCTGCAGGATAAGCCGGGAATAGCCCTTTGTATCAGCCTCCGGGCGGTCGAGTACAAACGGTCGATATTCACCGTTCAGCCAGAGCGGCATTTGGTCCACATAATGCCGGCTCATAAAATTGCCGGATATACCCGATGGCAGAATGCGTCGCGAGTTGTTGATATCCGACAAATCAAAAATATGCCGTTGCGATGCCCCGGCCTTCATATCAAATGGCGCCGCCAGACTGTATAACCCGGCATCGACACTGTTGTTGCTGCCGCTCATCGGAAATGGTCCTGCGTTCATGAATCCGCCGATGATGGGAATGTGCCGCCCGAGATCATGATAGAATGTGAGGTTATGGACTTTACCCCATTGCCATGCCGACACCTCCGGTCCCATATCTTTTTCAAGAGTAGTCACGGCCTGTCTGAACGATTCGACAATGACATCGCTGCGGGTTTCTCGTTCTTCAGTATCCGATTGGTCGAACCATGGCGAATTTTCATTCAGAAAGATATGCTGTATTGCTTTCTGCACAGTGAAGCCATCGGACTGGACATAAGTCTGAAAAAGCCTGTCACCCAGATGCGGCCGCAGAGTGTTCTCCAGAATCTGTTGAAAAACAGTATGGAAAACAGTCGGCGCGACAGCATCGGCTCTGGCTTCAAAATCCCATTCTTTGAGTAGATCACGAGCCTGCTGTTCCCGCAGGCGTAATTCCGCCGATCCGAGAGCATCGATTAAGATCGGTACCCAGCGCGTGGCAAACGGCAGAGAGTGGTCGCTTTGCATCACGGCACATTTATCCACCGTCAAATCCCCATCCTGCGCCAGCAATTCTTCAATTCGTTCCGCCCGATCGCCAGGCACAAAGTACTGCGAGATATAGTAGGGGTAATCATCGCCGGTGGTTTTGTTATTGGCCGTGGCGATATATCCCTTATGAGGATTTATCAACGATGGCATGCTGTCGTCCGGCACGTAGCTATCCCAGTCAAAATCGCTGTTCCAACCGGGGAGGAAACGGGTGCCATCGAAACCATGACGCCGCGGGATAGACCCGGCCGCAAAGTAGGCAATATTGCCGGCCGTGTCGGCGCATACCCAGTTTTGCCCGGGACTCTTGAACAGCGCGGCTGATTTCTGTATATCATAAATTGTCTGTGCCTGAGCCAGCTTATAGACCGCCTCAGCCTGAGTGTTGAAATCATATACCGCCCATCTCAATGCCAGCGCCTGATACCGGGCCATGGCGGTATCCAGATGCGAGATAACATCATTGATTATAGCACCATGATTGCTCAAGCGGATTTTCAGCTCATATGGTTCATGTCCTTTGATGGTAATCGTATCGGTGCGAATCTCCATATCCTGCCAGGCGCCATCGACTTCATATTGATCTCGATTATCCGGGTTGATGCGTTCCATGTAAAAGTCGGATTCATCGACCATGAAATTGGTAAAGCCCCAGGCACAGGCACGATTGGCCCCGGCGATAATCATAGGCACGGTTGGCAGCACCACGCCAGAAACGTCGAAACTATCGCAGATCAGATGCGCTTCGTACCAGACGCCGGGAAGACCGAGACCGAGATGCATATCGTTGGCGACCATCGGCTTCCCACTTGCGGTCCGTGAGCCGGAGACAACCCAGTTATTACTCGCGGCTGAATAGGGCTGGCCGTAGAGGGTGCGGGCAAGTTTGATTGTTTCAAGAATTTGCTTTGCATCACCAAGAAATCTCTCATCCTCAACTACTCTTGGTCCATACGCGGTATACGTGGGATACAAGTCGGCCAGCATCTCCTCACTCAGTTCCTGTGCGAGAATCTCACGGGTGAGCTCATTCTCGAAGGCGAAGTTTAATGACCACGCCATGTAATACAATCCGGTCAGGCAATCCGAGGGTGCCCAGGGTTCAGGCTTGTACGAAAGCAGAGAAAACTCGAACGGCAGCTTCGATTCCTCGCTGGCCATCCAGGCATTGACACCTCCGGCAAAGGCCGTCAGGTATCTCTTCATCGGAATCGGAAGCGTATTATAAATGGAATCCACCGGCTGGGGGGCAGTAATGACTCGAAACAGCTTGTCGATCCGCAGAACCGATGGTCCCGCTACTTCAGCCATGCGGCCTCGCACGGCGCGCCGTATCATGTCCATCTGAAACAGCCGATCCTGGGCGAGCGCATAGCCCAGCCCAAAGGCGACATCATCGGGTGAGTCGGCAAAGATATGGGGCATACCAAAATCGTCGCGGATAATCTCAACTTTCCCACTGATGCCGGTAACCGATTGGTTGCCGGCATACGATGGCACTGTGGAGCGCAGGTAGAAATAGCCGCCGACAGCCGCCGAGATGACAAAAAAGGCGCCGGCCAGGGCGATCCATCCGATAATCCTGAATATCCTCATCATTCCTCCTGCGCGGAATACGGCCATGGTTTCCTGAAAGTAGGGGGGAGTCATGGATCGGGCAATAGTTTTCTC
>CAZGLR010000057.1:0-21339 GCA_964526635.1 uncultured Ignavibacteriales bacterium
GACCGCTGGTCAGCATCTGCCATATGTTAAAAAGTACCAACGGGTCAATTTCTATGTCGGGCGAAAGCGCGAATCCGGTGAGATTGTCGATGCTGTAACTGTTTACTATCGCGGCAAATTCTTGTCACAGCCGTATCTCGGCTATGATATCCCGGTGAATATGACCCGATGGTTTCCGCAGTTGCCGCAACGGTCGCTGGCTTGGTACACGATTCATTATACGCTGCATAAAAATCTGCCGCTCAACTCAGTCGGCGAGAAAATTGGTGAGACCATCGAGGGTGACTATCGCCGGGTAACATATCGGACACCCGATAAAATATCTTATGTCAGTTTTGCCTCGGCCGTCTATGATACCCTGCAGGCTACGGTGCAGGATATCCCGGTTTCATTGTTTGTTCGTCGCGAAAACAGTACGGGTGTTTTCAATCGTCATATTCCCGGTACCGTCCTCGATGATCTGGTTGGCGCGTGCAGCTCGTTTTATGACTGGTATGGTCCGCCGCTGGTCCGTGAAATCAAAATAGTCGATCAACCGATTTTTTCCGGTCAGAGCAGTCCCGGCCTGATCCATCTTTCGGGTGTTTCGTTTTACGTCAACCGTGATCAATCGCGGTTCCGTGCGCATGAGATGGCTCATCAATGGTGGGGGCATACTGTTTCACCGCAGACTTTTCAGGAAGCATGGCTGTCGGAGGGCTTCGCTGAATACGCCGCCTCGCAATACATTCTTCGGACTCTTAAAGACACAACTGAGTACCGGGCACTGGTTGATCGATGGCGCCGTCAGATCAGCCAGGAGGGGAAAATCTTCGGTCAGTATTCGATCGGTTATCGGGCCGGTCCGATAATTCTCGGCGCCCGTCTGCTGAATTCCTATTCACCGGGCGATTACGTGGCGATCGTGTATTCAAAGGCCGCCTACATGTTGACGATGCTCCATTTCGAACTCGATGGGCCGGATTTCGCTACTAACCGCATGAACAGCCTGCTTGCCGAATACCTGAATGCACATCGTGGCGATCAGGCCACCAGCGGAGATTTTATCGCAGTCGCTCGAAAATATCTGGGTAAAGAGCGGGCGAGCCGTTTTTTCAACCAGTGGCTCTACCAGTGGGCGATACCGTCGTTTGACTGCCGTTTCTCCCTCGAAGCCGACGCCTCCGGCCGGTGGTCCAGCGAGGTGATGATTCTGGTCACCGATGTCGAAAACGATTTTTCGACATCGTTTCCAATCCGTATTACTTTTGCTGATGGCTCAAACCAATGGATAACGCTTGCGGAGGTGGGGCAGACGACATCATTTCGCATTGGACCATTTGAAAAAAAAATAGTCGATATTCAGTTTGATCCGCATAATATTGTATTGAGCCGTGAGAAATCGGTAAGCGAGTTACATCCGCAGTAAACTAAAGCGTTATTACTTGACCGTCCCGATCTGCGCACTCCTTTGGCAGCGGACGTCCAGGACAAGGAAATCAGCATTGTGAAATCCAGCGGGTTTGTTCATCTTCATAATCATACGCAGTATTCGCTGCTCGATGGCGCGAATCGGATATCCGATCTGGCCGAGGCGGCCGCTCAGTTCAAAATGCGGGCGCTGGCGATTACTGATCATGGTAACATGTTCGGGGCGATCGAGTTCTATAAGAAAATGCGCAAGGCGGGTATTAAGCCCATTATCGGTATGGAGGCCTATGTCGCCGGAACGAGCCGGTTTGATCATAAGCGGGTACCGGGATATCCCGATGGCGGCTTCCATATGGTGCTTCTGGCCAAGAATCAGCAGGGCTATAAAAACCTCATGAAGCTGGCCTCGGCGGCCTATCGCGAGGGTTTTTATCACCGGCCCCGCATCGACCGCGAAATTCTGGCCCAGCATGCCCGGGGGCTGGTGGCAACCTCAGCCTGCCAGAAGGGTGAAATCCCGTACTGGCTGGCCAAAGGCGATATGGAAAAGGTCGCCGATGCCGTCGCCTTTTATTCCAATTTGTTTCAGGATGATTTCTATATCGAAATACAGGACCATGGCCTCGATATGGAAAAAAACGCCATCCCCAAACTGGTCGACCTGGCCGAAAAACACGGCTTGCCGCTGGTAGCCACAAATGATTGCCATTACCTGCATAGAGAAGATGCCGAAGCCCACGATGCCCTGATTTGCATCCAGACCGGGAAAATGGTCGATGATACCAATCGCATGCGATACAACACCGATCAGCTCTATTTTAAGAGCGAAATGGAAATGCAGCAGGTGTTTGCCGACTATCCCACAGCAGTCGAAAACACCCTTCGCATTGCCGAGAAGTGCAATGTCGAAATCGAGATGGGCAAACTGCTTTTACCGGCCTTTCCCATCCCCGAAAAGGATAAACAACCCGATCAATATCTCGAGGATCTGGCCCGCCAGGGCTTAAAAAGACGGTACGCCGAAATCACCCAGGAAATAGAGGAACGGCTCACCTATGAATTGGGCATCATCAATCAACTGGGCTGGGCCGGGTATTTCCTGATCACCATGGATTTCGTCCAGTATGCCCGCGAACAAGGTATCCCGGTTGGGCCGGGACGCGGTTCGGCGGCCGGATCAATTGTTTCCTACTGCCTGGGCATCACCAATGTTGATCCTATTAAGTATGGTCTTCTGTTCGAGCGATTCCTCAATCCAGAACGTATTTCGATGCCCGATATCGATATCGATTTCGGTGACCGCAAGCGGGATAAAATCATCGAGTACGTGGTCAACAAATACGGTCGCGATAATGTCACCCAGATTATTACGTTCGGGACGATGGCGGCCCGAGCGGTGGTGCGCGATGTCGGCCGGGTGCTGGCGATGCCTTATGGCGAAGTCGATAAAATCGCCAAGATGATCCCCATGCAGCCGGGAATGACGCTGCCGAAAGCATTGAAACAGAATTCCGATCTCAAAGACCTGATGGATGAAGACCAGCGTGTGGCCAAGCTGCTCAAACTGTCGCAGACGCTCGAGGGCCTGACGCGCCATGCCTCAACCCATGCCGCTGGAGTCGTGATCGCCCCGGCTGATCTGACCGATTATGTGCCATTGTTCAAAAGCTCCAAGGACGAAATCACCACCCAGTTTGATATGAAATGGATTGAGACGGTCGGGCTGTTGAAGATGGATTTTCTTGGGTTGCGTACACTGACGGTCATCGACGACGCCCTGCAGATGATCCGTGAGAATCATAGTGTCGAAATCGATCTGGACAATCTCCCGCTCGACGACGAGGCTGTCTATACGATGTTCGGCGCAGGCATGACCATCGGTATTTTCCAGTTTGAATCGGCCGGGATGCGCGATTATCTCTGTAAGCTGAAGCCGACTGTACTCAATGATCTGATCGCCATGAACGCCCTGTATCGCCCGGGGCCGCTGGATTCGGGCATGATTGATATTTATATCAATCGCAAGCACGGCCGGGAGAAAGTCGAATTCGAGCATCCGCTTCTGGAAGATATTCTCAAGGATACCTACGGCGTCATAGTTTTTCAGGAGCAAGTGTTAAAGATCGCCAATCTGCTGGCCGGGTATTCACTGGGGCAGGCCGATATTCTGCGCAAGGCGATGGGGAAAAAAGACGCCGATGCGATGGCCGAGCAGAAGAAGAAATTTATCGCCGGCGCTGTTGAGAAAAAAATCGAGGAGAAAACCGCCGCTCATATTTTCGAACTCATCGAAACCTTTGCCCGTTATGGCTTCAACAAGGCCCATTCAACCTGCTACGCTTTGCTGGCCTATCAAACCGCCTGGCTGAAAGTCCATTATCCGCAAGAGTTTATGGCCGCCGCCCTGACGTCTGAAATGGGTGACTCCGACCGTGTCGTGGTCCTCATGGAAGAATGTCGCCGGATGAATACCCAGGTGCTGCCGCCGGATGTCAATGAATCGGCCGGTAATTTTACTGTGGTCGATGGCAAGATCCGTTTTGGACTTCTGGCAATCAAGAATGTCGGCAATGGTCCCGTGGAGAAGATCATGCAGGCCCGGGAAGAAAGCGGAAAATTCGAAAGCCTGGGCGATTTCGTCTCCCGGGTGGATTTGCATGCGCTCAATCGACGGGCGCTGGAATCGATGATTTCGGCTGGAGCCTTTGATTCGGTTCATGGCAACCGTAAAGCGATGCATACTGTCCTGGAGCCGATGATCTCTTATGGCCAAATGATCCAACAGGCCTCGCATACTGTGGATATGTTCGGCGACGGTGCCGCCGACGAAACCCGGCGGCCGCCGGAACTGCCTGCAATAGAAGACTATACGACGACCGAACGGCTCAATGCCGAAAAAGAAATGCTGGGCTTTTATGTTTCCGGTCATCCCCTTGAGCAATATCGCAAAGAGCTTGATCTATTCGCCACCCGATCGTCTCAGCGTATTACCAGTGAAGACGACGGCAAGGAAGTTCGGATCGGCGGGATTATCCAGGCGGCCAAAGTCATGATTGACCGTCGGGGTAACAAAATGGCCTTTGTCACGATAGAGGATTTCTGGGGGTCCCTGGAACTGATTGTCTTTTCTGACTGTTATGAAACAGCGAAGGACTTTTTACAGCCGGACAGCACGATTCTGGCCTCCGGCAGGATTTCCACGCGCGAGGGTCAGGCTTCGAAACTGGTAGCATCGAGTATCTGGCCGCTGACCAAACTCAGCGATTATTTTAACTGCCGGCTGATTTTGAACCTCGAACGCGGTGATTATTCACGTCTTCAGGAGTTTTGGCCGATGTTACAGAATAACCAGGGTGAAAAAGAGGTGATTGTAATTGCCCGGCACAATGGTGAAGAGCTGTTTATTCGCCCGCGCCGTTTACGTGTAACGGCCTCGACTGAGATGGTCGCTGAATTGAAAAAAGTGCTTGGTGACGCTAAAGCCTACCTGGCGCCGATCAATTAGTTGGGAAGAGAGACAATAAGGCTCTTGATTTTTTGCCAAATTGCTGTAAACTTATGGGCATAAATCGCATATAACAATTGACACCAATAGCTGTTTACAAGTCAGGTCGTATTGCATGAAAAATTTAATCGCTTTGTGTATTATCATAGCAATCGTGGCTGTTCCGCTTCATGCCGTGGATAAAAATCCCGAGAAGATGACCCAGGACACCCAGGATAAAATCTCAGTACAACCCAAAGACACCGAAAAGAAACCGGCCAATAACGAGCCCTCGACCATAACCTGGTTTAAATTCGACGAGGGTTTCAAACAGGCCGCCGAAGAACAGAAGAATGTCTTTGTGGAATTTACCGCCGATTGGTGCGGGTGGTGCAAGCGCATGCATGCCACAACATTCAAAGACCCGCAGGTAATTAAAATGATGAATGATAATTTCATTGTTGTCAGTGTCGACGGTGAATCGGGAGACAGTTTGAATATCGACGGCTGGATGACGACTGAGAAGCGGTTAACCCGGGAGTATCGTGTTACCGGTTATCCGACCTACCTGTTTATGACGCCCCAGCGGGAAGTGATTACGCCATTGAAGGGATATCAGCAGGCATCGAAACTATATGATGCGCTCGATTATCTGAAAGACGATACCTATAAAACTGTCAAATTCGAGGAATTCCTCAAACAGCGGGCCGAAAAGAAATAACTGATGACTTCATTGAACAACTTCGGGAGGACTCGCATGATTCGCGTAATTTTCTTACTGGCCGGAATACTTGCCCTAACACTGCTGCTGCTGAC
This sequence comes from uncultured Ignavibacteriales bacterium, assembly GCA_964526635.1. Classification (GTDB taxonomy): domain Bacteria; phylum Zixibacteria; class MSB-5A5; order GN15; family JAAZOE01; genus CAZGLR01. Next base: position 5,711 of record CAZGLR010000057.1, read on the forward strand.
CGGTTGCAGTGGTAGTCAGGCCGAAAAATCGGATACCAAATCCCGTGACAAGGCGCTGAAGAACCAAACATCGCCGGCTTCGTCTGCTCCTCAACAGCAGGCCCGGCAGACCACTCCGCCGCCCCAGCCGGCCGTGATACCCTCAAATCCGGCCGAAGAGGGAGAACGCTTCGTCCTGACCGATATCAACGGCGAAACCCGGCGCTGGTCGGAATTTGAGGGCAACCCCCTGATTATCAATTTCTGGGCGACCTGGTGCGGGCCGTGTCGCGTGGAAATGCCGATCCTCAAGGAACTCTACGCTGAATATCAATCCAAAGGTCTTGAAATTATCAGCATCTCCGTTGACCAGAATCCCGCCCCGGTGAAACCGTGGGTGCAGCAGATGAATATCCCGTGGACTGTTACCTATCTTGATATGAACGCGGTTAAGGAATTCCGCCTCGGCCAATCAATCCCGTGTACGATTTTCCTTGATAAAGACGGCAACGAAGAGAGCCGCCTGACCGGTGCGCATCCCAAAGAAACCATGCGGGATCATATCGAGCAGATTATTTAATTGATATCGCGAGAAAAGTGAAAATAATTTACTATAAAGGGCCGGCTGCTGTCGGCCCGTTGTGTTTCCACATAAATTTACTTCGTTGCCACAACCACCAGCCGCTGGGCATGGTGATCGTGAGGTGTCCCCTTCAATGAGCCATAGATATCAATCTGTGAAAATCCGGCGGCCTCGAGAACCATTTCGAATTCATAGACCGAATAGATTCTCAGATTGAATTCATGCTCATGCACTATGCCATCTTTGATAAGCACCCATCGATTGTGCATGAATTTCCAGTCCGGTGAGGGTGTCCGTTCTTCCAGCATATAGACACCATCCTGCTCTTCCCAGCTTTTGGGGATAAAAATCCGGGCAAGAATTTCTTTGCTGAACATGTCGAATATGACTTTGCCACCGGGCTTCAGTGAGGCGTACATATTGTCCAGAACCGCTCTTTCCTCGTCATCATCTTCGAAATATCCGAAGGCGGTAAACATGCTGAGAATCAGGTCCACGGCGTTTTCGCGACGGAAATGGCGCATGTCATCGACAATATATTCGATATCGAGTTGTTCAGATGCCGCCCGTTTGCGGGCGTCGTCGAGATAGGCGATAGTCCGATCAACACCGGTGACGGTAAAACCGCGTCGGGAGAGTTCCAGGCTGTGGCGCCCCGGACCGCAACAGATATCCAGGACAGCGGCGGGGGGAGTCACACCGGTAAGGGCGAGAATATGATCCACTTCTGCCGGTGCGTTGTTCCAGCGGGATTCGGTGAACATCCAGGTTCCAAACAGATCCCAGAACTCATCGTTTTCGCACCAGTGTTTAGATGTATCCATAGGGTTAACTATACCTCAGCCTGTCGTGCGCGAAAGAAAAGGTGAAGCATCCACGCCATAACAACCAGCCCTGCCACGAACGTGACCGCGAACATCACAAATGGTCCCGCCTGGAAGGCGGTCGGCAGGCCGCCGGGGTCAAAGGCGCCCTCAAGAAAAACCAGTCTCAGGTAATGCCGTGCGATGACCATGCAGAAAACACCGAGAAAAACAAGTAATGATGCACTCAGGATCAGGTTGCGCGGCCGTGCTGCGCGGCTGCTGCGGTAAGCGAGATACGCCGCGATAATGTTCAGCACTATCGCACCTGAAACCGCATGAAGTCCGGCCGATTGCAAAAAGCCGGTAAAGATATCACGAGGAATGACCAGCAGGTAGATTATCGCCAGAACGGCGGCGGCCATCACGCCCATGAGAAACATCTTCGCCCCGAATTGTCGCAGCGAATGGTTGCCCTCGACCTTGGGATGATACACAGTGAAGAGCATGATGACGAGTCCGGCTACTGTTATTGCTCCAGCCAGCATATGCGTCCACCGAAAGATGTACTCCCCGATGTCGGGATTGATCGAAAAGCCCTCCGGCGAGGCCGTGTACATTGCCGCCCACAACGCCGGCTTTTCGGCCAGATCGGAAATTGAAGTGAACGTAAAGGAAAGATATGCCAATCCGATCCCGGCCGGAAAAAGCAGCATCAGCTTTTTGCCGGTCGTCATATTCCCGGAAAGCGATGCCGCATAGAGCAGATAATAGACAAGCAGCAACACCGGAATAAGAGAAAACCATTGCCAACCGGAGATTATCGACGCGCTGTAAAAGAACTTGCCGTAGATAACCTGTGTAAACAGCAATGGCGCCACTCCGAGCGTAATCGTCGCTGCCATAGCCGTGGGGAAGAGTTTGACCATGTTGTCAAACAGCAATCGGCGCAAGGGACTGCTTCCGGATACCAGCAGGAGAATCAAGACGCCAAACAGGACATTCATGGCCAGAAGATGCAGTACGAATGTCAGCCAGTGCAGAAATGTCATCAGCCAGTATGATCCGGGAATAGCCAGATGCGGTCCGGCCACCATTGCCGGCAGGAGAGATATCATGGTTGCACCTCCTTCCCGGTGAGATGATAGATCAACAATTTCAACTCTCGTTCATCGCCGACGAACGGTGGCATCTCCGGGGTTAAATCGCCGATCATGTCGATAAAATCGGCGGCTTCATCGTCGGCCAGACCATCGAATGTCGGCGCCAGCGGCCGGTAGCCATCCATAGTATGACATCCGCCGCAGCGACGATCGAAAACCAGCGCGGCTCGTTGCTCGGTCGGTGCCTCCGCCAAATGACCATCCAGCGGATCATGCGCGGCGATTGTCGTCAGGTATTCGGCCAGCATGGTGACATCGCCGGCATCACCGGGAAACGGCGGCATCGGACTGATGTAATGCTGCAATCGGGGAATGATATTTTCCAGGTGCTCCATCTCCAGCCCGGCCACCAGGCGATCAAGCCCCTGATAGCCGCTGACGGCATGACACGAACGGCAGGCAGCCAGGTACAAATCACGGCCATGGTCTCCGGTTGAATAATCGATAGTAAGCGGCTCTTCACCGGTGAGTGCTTTAGCCTGCGGTACTGTGAGATTATTACTGTAGAGATATTCACCGATGACAAACGGTTTACGTATTGCCTCACGAGCCCATTCGAAACCACCCATTGCCATCAGGCCGCAAAGCATGAGTATCCCTGCCGAGATATACCCGCTGTGACGGGGAAAGATAATCGCGCCAAGCAGTGTCAGAAAGACCAGCGCGGCGGCTGCCACCACTGTAATCTGCACCGCGAGCATTGCGACACTGCCGGGCTGCATGGCAATCATCAGGTTGTCCGGAACCATCCCGAAATACCATAATCCGGCCGGGGCAGCCAGCAGTACGCCGCCCAGGATTACGGCGCCATTGATACGCATGGCGCGGGCTTTGAAAGTCTTGTCTTTTTCGCGTGAAAGCAGAATGATTGCAAATAATCCGGCCAGTGTCAGCGCAATGCAGGTGCGGAAGACCAGTGACGGCCAGAACGTGGGATTAAAGAAACCATCGAAAAAGTCGCCGGTCTGCAGCCATTTCCCCGGCGTCAGCATGAAGGTTATAATGCCGTTGATAATAAACAGCGACAACCATGCGGCAATAAAATAAATCCAGCCGATAGTAAGATGCGCTTTGGCCGTCAGCCGCTTCCAACCATAATAGTACATAATTGCCGCCGCAATTTCGATAAAGAAGGCGACCCATTCGGTGGCCCAGCCCCAGACGAAATTGCGAATGAGCCAGGTGGTTGCGGTCGGGTGGATCAACCCGATAGTGATCCATATGCCGACCCCGGTAACCGCACCGCCGACCAGCGTGACAAGCACGAAAAAGCCCGACATGCGCTTCAGGTAGCCAAGGTATGCCGCCGAATTCTTTTTCCGGGCAATCATCTCGGCAACAACCAGATAAAGACCGCCGCCAATGGCAAAATGAGAGATAAAGACATGGACAATGGCCACGACTGCAATCAAAATGCTGTTGGGTAGGGCCGGTTCCCAAACCGGGAAATTCATAACACCTCGAATCGTTTAAGACCTGAGTTCCTTACGAAAATAGACGATATCGGGACGGCCGACATATTCACAACGCGAAAACAGGGCCATCGACGGCAAGTTGTGTTCTTCTATCAGCGCGCCGATAATCCGAACCCCCGTATCGCGCAGGAATTCCTCGGCCTTCTCGAGAAGGCGTTGGGCCAGATGGCGTCCGCGATACTCCGGATCAATGGCAAGACGGTTGATCCAGCCCTTGCGGCCGTCGCTGGAGGCTATGACCGAGCCGATAATTAACTCATTTTGGCGGAGAACAAAGATCGAGGTATGATCGTCAAAGATTTGCCGTTCCAGCATGTCCCGGCTGTCACGATGACGGGCATCGCAGGGCAGCCCGGTTCTGTCCCACAGGGCCAGAAGCTGGTCATAATCCGCTATGGTATAAAAATCGATTTCCACGGTATCCCCACCACGGACACTTAATTACCGGCAAAGTATCGCACTTGATAATGAGAATCAAGCATCAAAACGTAAATTAGTTTCCAAATGTTACGATAAATAGAATACATGTTTTCGACGGCGGAAGATATAACTCGAGGATTTGGCAGAATCTGTTGTCCTGCAATAGATTCTGCTTGCAAGACAACCGGGAGGTAAGCGTGCAGCAGGAGGAAGTCCGGCGAGTCCTGAAACGGGCCAGAGAAAACGAATGGATGACACTCGATCTCTCCGGCGAGGATCTCACCACGATCCCCGACGATATCGGAAAAATCACCTCGCTGGCCAGGCTGAATTTAAGTAACAACCGCCTGTCTGAGCTCCCCGAAAGTCTCGGACAGCTTAATCGCCTGGTCCATCTGGACGTCAGCGACAATCAGTTGCAATCGCTGCCCGAATCTCTCGGCGAGATCAAACGCTTATCCGTTCTCAAGGCCGGCAATAATCACCTGACACTTTTACCCGATTCAATCGGTAACCTGACCCGTTTGTCCGATCTTGAACTCAATGAAAACCGCCTGACCTATATCCCGGATACTATCGGATCACTGGCCAGTCTTCATCGTCTTATTTTATCCACTAATCGGCTGACGGACCTTCCCGAATCGATGCATCAACTGACCAATCTCCAGGCCCTTCTTATCGAAGATAATCGCCTGGCGACACTCCCGTCGAAATTCGGCGGTATGACCAGTTTGAACCGTCTGGACCTATCGGATAACCGCCTGACCGAGCTGCCGGAAAGTATCGGTCAACTGGTTAATCTGATCGAGTGCAATGTCAGCTGCAACGCCCTGAAGAAACTTCCTGAATCGATCGGTAAACTGATTCGGTTACAGACATTCCTGATTCATGACAACTGCCTGAATACCCTGCCGGAATCGATTGGTAAACTCCGCAAAATCAGCCGCTTCGAAGTGTACAACAATCCTCTGGGCTATCTCCCGCAGGAGGTTATGCAGGAAGGCAGCCAGGCGATTCTCGAATTCTATCTGGAACTGAAGACAATTAAAACCAGGCGTTTTGAAGGGCGGGTTATACTGGTTGGCGAACCCGGCGCAGGGAAAACAACACTGGCGCGGGCATTGACCGGCAGTCGCGATGATGCCCTGGCCGAACGGGGCGGGATCTACCTGCGGCGCTTCTTCGCCCGTATCCAGGAAAATCCCAAAATGGAGATAACTGCCGCCGACGGCCGGGCGACCGGCGATCCGAAGAATATGGCGACTGAATCATTTACCGATAACGCCGCCTTCAAGGAAACAATCCATGGTCTTGAGGCAACTAATCTGGTTCGCCGGGATAAAAAAGATGAAGAATCCGAAACATTTGAAAATGTTCGGATGGTCGTCTGGGATTTCGGCGGTACCGGTCCCGCCCAGCAGGCATATCAGCATTTTCTCACCGATCGGACCCTGTATCTGCTGGTCTTCAACGCCACCCATTCGCCGGATCAACAGCGCCTGGAATACTGGCTGCAAACAGTGAAAGCCTGCGCGCCGCAGTCGCGTATACTGCTGGTCGCCACCCAGGCCGGTGATGCTGTCCCCAACAGCAATTTCAGGGAGTTGAAACAGAAATATGGTTCCTTTCTTTGCGGCAATGATATTTTCTGGGTTGATTCTGTAGCGGGTACCGGCGTTGCCGAATTACGCGATGAAGTAACCACGCTCAGCAGGAGATTGCAGTTTATTGGCTACAACTGGCCGAAATCATGGGCTGATGTCGAAGAGCAACTGGAATCTCGTCTGGCCGGCGGCCAGGTCTATCTGCGGCGGCTGGATCTGTACAAGCTTATGGTGGATTGCGGTATCAAAACCGACTGGAACCGTGATCTGCTCGCCCGTATTCTCGGCAAGATGGGCAAGATTATTCATTTTCCGTACAGCCATCAACTGCATGATCTGGTCGTACTCGATATGCCGTGGCTGACCAGGGCGATTGCAGCATTGTTTGCCGAGCCGGCGACTGATGAACTGGACGACGACAAGATCGGGCAATCTGATTCCACGCCACCGGGCGAACCGGGTATCATCGGTCATGACCGTCTGATTTCATGCTGGCGGAAAGACTACCTGAATCTGGCTCCGGTGTTGACTCAGATTCTCGAAGATTATGGTATCTGCTGTCCGCTGGGAGAAGATAAATCGAAAAGCCTGCTGCCGCTGCTGCTCCCGCCGGATCGTCCGCCGCTGCCGGTGTGGGAAAAGGCCAACAATAAGAGTTCGCGCCGTTTCGTCTATAGACTGGATTATTTGCCTGATACACTGATTCCTCAGATTATTGCGCATACGTTCCGCTGGCATTATGGTCCGGTATGGCGCCATGGCGTTATGCTGGCCAATGGCCCGTCACTGGCCCTGATCGAAGCTGATCCGCTTACCTGCGAAATCACCGTCGAGGTCCGGGCGGCCTATCCCTTCACGTACCTGGAGATGCTGGTTCGGGCGGTCGAGACCGTCTTGCGGCTTTTTCCGGGTCTGACGGCAATCACGCAGATCAGTTGCCCGGGGCATCCGCCGGCTCGTCCGGATTGCACCGGTTTATTTGATATCGAGGATATTCGCCGCGATTTGACCGAGGGAGCGATGACCCGCAAATGCGAAGCCAGCGGGGCGATGATCAAGACGCCGGATATTATCGAGGGCTTCAGCGGCTATACCCAGGCCGGGACGTTTTTGGAAAATATGGAGCTTGCCATCACCGCAACGATTGATCTGGTGCGGTCGGGCAAAGCGCGGGCCCAGCAGCTTTTGGAGATGCTCGAGCATCAGCAGCATGTGTTTATGGAATGGCTCTGGGATCTTGATCGCGATTTATTCGTCAACGGCCCGACCCTGTTCTCGTTGATCCCATCGGGCGGCCGACGAGTCCGCTCCGAAACCTGGTTCAATCAGGAGTATTCGATGCGGGTGTGCTGTCAATCACCGACTGGTATTCACCCGGTTGGTCGCGCCTATCCGATGAAGCGCCCACGGGAATGGTGGCTGATCACCGCACCCTATTTCAGTCAGTTGATGCCGCTTCTTAATGTCCTGGCCGGGCCCTCGGGTCAATTGCTTTTCGGACATCTGCCGGAGCATCTGATCCGAACAGTCAAAGGTGAATTTGAAGTCATGCAGCATACTTTCCGCAGGATCGGGGTTACCACTCTTGATGCCCCGGCGGATGAAACCGGTCATGAACGGCTCCGTGATCGCCAGCACCGGGCGCTCACCGAGGTTCTCGGCATATTCAATCAGATCGACAAATGGGAAACATGGCGCGAGTCGCTGGCGCGGATGCGGATGGCCGACGGCCGTTTCCTCTGGCTGTGCGAGGACCATTTCAATCAGTTCCAGCCGCGGGTGGCGTCGTTCGGACTCGAAAATGTCCAGAAAAAAACGCCGGAAGAGCTGTTGCAGTCCGCCCGGCGTTGATAATCTAATTGTTCAACTGCCCTAATACGCTTTTTCCTTCTGTGCTTTTGCCGCCTCAGCCTGGGTTACCTTGGCTTCCACTCGATCCATGCCGGCTTTGGCTTCCATCAGGGTGGGATTGAGTTTGAAGGCGTAACCGTATTTGGCCCGCGCCTTGTGCAGGTACCCCTCGTTTTCCCAGCTGATTCCGAGAGCATAATTGATGCGGGCGATGACGTCATCATCGCTCGGACAGAATTTCAGACTGTTATTGAACGATCCAATGGCGCGATCGAAGCGGCCGGTTTTCTGCTGACAAAGACCCAGATAATAATGAGCCTGCCAGTTCATCCGATTAGTTGCAATTGACCGGATAAAATGCTTGGTGGCCTGATAATAATCGCCCGTGAAATACAAACGCTTCCCCTGATCGAAATGGCTGTCGGCCACCAGGGTTTCAGTTTGTTTGATAGCAGTAGGGGCATCATCAACAGCATGAGACTTGATCGTTTCTGTGGAACTGCTGCAACCCATCATCGCCAGAACGGCGAACGCAAACAACAAAACACCAAGGCGGCGCATTCATACCTCCCTATTTGGAAAGCTGTTAGGATTTATCAGTTACATAGATTATCGGAAAGCTCGAGCGGAGTCTTATCTGGCAGGAGACAGGGATACGGCGATTTACAGAAGCTGTGCAATTACTGCACACTGCCCTCTACTTCCGGATCAGCGCTGAGGTGATTCAAGAACTTCATCATCGATGATGCCGGTTTCGACAGCCAGCATCTCTTCAAGGTGTTTATCGAACGCCTGAAGGGACAGGCCCGACCGCTTTGCGGCGCGTTCGATAGCGTTACTTACATCATCGGGTGTCAGTGTCAGATCATCGCCCACGAGACAGTATTCCGCGGCCGGGATCTTTCCCAGGAGGCAATCATGAAGATAAAAGTAAAACCAGACAGCAGCCCGACCGTCGGGCGGAAGGCTGTCGTTCCAGATGTTAAGTGCTTTCTCGGCAGTGGCCCGGTACCCGGTTATCTTATGGAAATACCATTTGAAGAATTTGGTTATTTTGGGAATTTGCCGGGCGCTTTCGATAGCTTCCTGGAGATCGGTATCTTCTATATAAAACATGTCGGCGCTGTGCTGATCGAGATAAATCAATGGTCTCGATGGTCCAAGGAAGTCTTTCTTGAAATCGAGCAGGATATTTATGGCCGTGATCATGACAGCCATCTGGCGGGCGGCATCATATATCTTGAAATGAGGATGCTGGATATGGCCGCTTTCATCAACATGGCATCCGGCCAGATACATCAGCATGCCAACAGGCGCTGCGGCGGCGCTGGAGGCATAAGACTCCATAGCATTCAGGGTATCAAAACGATCATTGCCGAGATTGGTTCGAAAGGCCGTGCACATTTCTATAAATGGCTCCAGGGGGAACTCGAACCGGGCCAGCGCCAGTCGGATTTCCTCATGATTGACCAGGATATCCCCGAAGCGTCCCTCTCGCAGGCCCTGTTCGAGGGACATCGCAGTGGCGACGATCTCCATCTTCACATGTTCGGTCAGACATCCCGATCGAAAATACGGTTCAGCAATCTCATTAAGCGTATTGCAAATCGATTTCACCGCCACGAAAGCCCTGAATTTATCATCGGGATCAAAAAGCAGGGCGGCGGCTTCGGCCAACGGGATACTTTTGCAAATTATGTTGTGCGTAAATTGTGGTTGTAACAGCATTATATTTTATACGAATACAGCGGGAAAAAGATGAGACTATCTGATTTTATCGGGTTGTTTTTTCTTTTTTCGCCCACCCCGGGAGAAAAACTCCGCCAGCATCTGCCGCGTAACCCGCGCGGTGGCCGGCAAATCGCCAAAATCGATATCATCGACATAAAGATTGGCCGGATTGAAATAATCAGTGAGATTATACCAGAGGCGTCGACCGTTCAGGACGTTCAACACCAGCGATAACGTATCCGAGAAGAAAATACGCGCCCTGATTTTATTCAGGTTGTGTATGTCCGGTAGCTCCATGCCCAGCGCCGCCCGGCATAAGAGTACCGGGAAGACGACGCCATTGGCCATAGCCAGCGGCACCGATCCCCAGAAACGGGGATTTGATTCGAGAAATGTGTAGGCACGTGTGCCATCGGCTTGCCTGATTTCCTTGAATTCAAACATCACCACGCCATGCCAGTCGAGTTTTTCGAGTAATGCGGTCAATGTCGCCGCCAGCGGATGGCCCGCCACATCCCAGGGCTCCCGGCTGGTTGACGCTCCGCCTGAGATCGGATATTCCCGTACCCGTTTATGGCCAAAATGCTCGAGTATATCCGGATCTTGCCAGCGAATTGAGGATATCCCGACACCACGGCCGATCAGATTCTCCTGAATGATAATATCGACATCGCCAAGCTCATGACACGCCTGACGCAGGCTCCGTTCCGATTGTACTCGATAAACACCGACTGATGATGTCGAACGCCGTGTCTTGACAATGACCGGATATGTAATATCCCGGTTGGTATTGAGAAAATGGTCCGGGGTCAAAAACGACGGCATTGATTCAAACGGCGGAGTTTGAGAAATTCCCGATTGTTTGATTATCTCATCTATCGATGGCGTCGTATCACCAACCGACCAGCTCCGGGGCAGATAGGTGCGATCGCAGCATCCGGCAACCAGTTCGAAGAAATACTTCTTATCATGCAGCAAAAGCAGTTTATGATAATTCTCGAAGGGGAAAGTAGTCAGTTGCTCAATTGAATCTTTGTGTCCGGCCAGCGCCATCATCTCAGAGGCATTAACCGGCAGGACAATGTCGAAATGATGCTTTTTGAGATGCGCCATCACGGCATCGACAAAGGCCTCTTCATCGATCTTCGGCGAGGGATAAATTAAATTGGCGTTTTTATCGGCTATGCGGTTGGAATACAGCCCGGGCGCGGTCGGCCGGAAGTCACCACCGTTGACGATGAAACCATCGTCAGCCAGCCATTTCAGTATATTCCAACCTTTAATCAGGCAATTAAGTACCAGAACCCGGGGTGCCATCGGATTTCTTCTCCTGTGCCTGTGACCCGTGCTGCTTTCTGGCGCTGTCGCCGACCAGCCGGCCGGCGTATGTCTTTTTGCCCAGTATCAATTTGGCGATATTTTTGGCGGTATCGAGTGACAAATCAAACAGCCAGAGCGGCAGCGATCCCGACCACCTGTCAGGATGCATATTCATATACACGCGGCGATGCGCATTGTCACTCAATATGCGCTTGAGGTCGCCGAGGTTCCGCAGTCCGACCAGTGGACAATTATCGATCTTGTCTTTCAGGTTGAATCTGGGATTGAAACGTCCGGTGTCGGGAATATACACATCGAAATCTACACCGGTAATGTCAATGGAGGCATCTCCAATCAGGCGCTGAGATACTTTCTCGCGGACTATCTCAGGATCATAGGTGAAGGCCAGGCGTTGTAATACCGATTCGTCGCGCACCAGATGCACCACCTGGCGATTATCCACGTCGGTCAACGGGTTACCGTGGGCGCAGACAGTCCGGATGGGAAACCCGAGATTATCCAGATCGAGCAGGGCGCCGACAAAGAACCCAACCGCATCGCGTTCGATCTGCATATTCGGCGCTTTCTGGTGAGTGTCGACTTCCTCATAATGATACCCGATTTGATGGCCGAGAGCGGCGATGGCCCGGATGATATCGTGATGCGATTCGAAGAACTGCCAGCGAACGTAATAGGTTGTTCTCACACCGGCCTCTGCCTCGATACGGGCAATCGTCAGCGCCCGGTCGGGGAAGTAATCGACATCATGGCGGATAGCCACGATATTGCCGTCGGGGACAAAGCCCTCATGCCGCCGGGCCAGTATCTCCTCGATACCATAAATGGCAAAGCCCTGATCTGCAATCAGATCAAGCAGCGAACGATATGATGAGAACGTGAAAAGCATATACGCCGGTTACCTGTTTTTGTTATACGCGGCATCCTGGTTGATGATCTCAACTATATGCTTGTATCGGAGATAAGTCAAAGTGATTTCGAACTAAACCAGCGTCAGCAGGTTATCGGGATCATACGCTGCGCGAACGTCCCGGTAGAATTTCCCAGCCGGGGAATTCTCTGCCAGCGATGATCTAAACCCCTCTAAATCCAGCGATTTGAGCAGCAGCCGGGGTAGAATATCTTTCTGTTGAAGTGGCAGGATTCGGACAGTCAGCGAGATGATCATGCCCAACAAACCCCAGCTATTATAAAACATCCGTGTGATATCATATCCGGCGACCGATTTGAACGTTTTTGCGCCCGGGGTAATAATTTCGCCACTGGGCATGACCGCTGTGAGGGCGATAACGTAGCGTGAAAACGGCACCTCATGGGCGCCATCGCCGGCACATACCCCGGAGGCCATGGCGCCGCCGAATGATCCCGGAATATGGGTATCGGAAAACGGAAACCAGAGGTTTTTATTCACCAGGTGCCGATTGAGTTCTTTGAGTGGGAAGCCGGCCCCGACCACAGCATAGAGATCGGCGGCATTGATTTCGTGGATGTCGTTGAGACGGTCGGATTTGACGACCAGCAAATCCTTAAATGGCTCACCGATCGGGTCGATGGTATTGCTGAAACCGGCGATAAAAAGCTGTTGTTTGTGCTTCGAGGCCAGCGCAAAGACAGCGGCGGCTTCTTCAGTTGATTCTGGATGAAAAGTCGGAATAGTCTTTTGCCAGGTCAGACGGTCAGGAAACCGTGAGTCAATCTCTTTTTCCAATTGTCCATGCATGGTTGAGGGCTATATTATCATGTTAATATCAGCCGGTCAAGCAGGAACATGAGAAAGAAATCGACGACAACAACATATTCGCCATTTCCCGAACAGTTTGTCATACTCATCCTGGCGGGATTATTGGCCCTGCCGGCTCTTTCTTTCCTTTTGCCCGACTGGCGATTATGGGGAATTTCATCGCTTCGTTTCGCACCTGCATGGGTTATGTATGTGTATGTCGCGGGTTCGGCCTTACTCCTGACCGCTTCGGTTATCCCGTCACTGAGAGAGAAAACTGTTTGGGCTTTCGACATCGTTGCTGTTTTGTTGTTTGGGCAACGACGTATCGGACTATGGTTAATACTTGTTATCATGTCGGGTTGTTTTTTCTGGTTTCTTCGGCCGTCGGCATTTTTTACCGGCGACAGCTACGCCGCTGTCACCAATGTCAGCAACGATCTGCCGATAATCTACAAATGGACTGAGACCGGTGCAATCTGGGTAGCCGGTATGGTCGCATCGATTATTCCGGCCGAGGGCATCGCCAAAGGCGATCTTGCCTACAACAGCATCGCTGTTGTCTCCGGGATGGTGACGATTGCCTTTTTCGGTCTCATATCCCGGTACCTGTCCGATTCTCCTTCGAGTCGCCTGGCGGCATTTTTACTTATGCTGACCGGCGGATGGATCATCCTCTTTTTCGGCTATACCGAGAATTATCCCATCCTTTGGCCATTTGCCACCGCAACAATATACTTTGGGCTGCGCTATCTCGAGGGACACCGTATGTTGATCACCATGCTTCTCTGCTGGGTAATCGGGGTTGTCCTTCACCTCCAGATGTTGTTTTTCCTGCCGGCAATAACGATGGTCATCGCCGAGCGATATATGATAAATGCCACCTCCGGCCGCCGCAAAACGATCATCGGAATTGTTTCCATCGCAACCATTGCGGTGTTTGGCGCGGGGATATGGCTCTCTTTTACCCGGCCCCGCCTGCGCGAGTATATGCTTCCACTGTTTACGGGCCGTCCGCCGGACTGGGATTATACGCTTTTATCCCTGCCGCATCTGGGCGACATTGTCAATCTGCTGTTTTATGTGTTACCGCTGTGGCCGGTATTGTTTCTCCTTGGTGACAAACGCCCCGCAGTCACCTCGCAGCGCCGTTTCTTCCTCTGGCTGAGTCTGGGTGGATTTATGTTCCTGCTGTTGATTGATCCCAAGCTGGGCATGGCCCGCGACTGGGACCTTTTCGCGCTGACTATTCTGGGCCCGGCTTTACTCCTGATCACTATGTTTCTCTCCCGGATTCAAGCTCATACTGTGCTGCCAATCCTGATCTTTGCGGCTGTGCTACTGGTGATGCCGTCGGTTGCGACATTGCTGACTGTCCGATCCTCAGTTGATCAGTTTAAACACTATCTTGCTCTTGATTTGCCCCGAGCGCGAACCGGGATGATCCTCCTGCGTGATTGGTATGCCGCCATTGGTAATGAAGCGACAGCCGACAGCCTGACTACCGTGCTGGCAGCCTCATTTCCAGCCTATACCAAAGTCCCCGAAGCGATAGCATTGATGAATCACGGCAAACTCGATCAGGCGCTGGCTCTTGTCGATTCGCTTATGGCCACTGAGGTGCCATCGGTTGAACTGCATGACCTCCGGGCGAGGATATTACTGCGCATGAGTCAGCCCGTTAGAGCACTGGATGATATCAACGAGTCAATAGCACGGGGGCATTACGATGGTCGTGTGTTTATTACTCAGGCAAAAGCGTACTATCAATTGAAACGATTTGACGATATGCTTGCTTCGCTGCGTGAAGCCGAAAAACGCGATCCCGGCCTTTTCTTTATTCCACTCGGGCGCGGGATTGCCTATCTTAATACCAGATGGTTTGATTCGTCGCTGTACCATATCCGCCGGGCGATCGAGATGGACTCGACCTCTGAGATAAGCTATAAAATCGCCGGGTATGCGCTATTCTATGGCGGTAATCCCGAAGGCGCGGAATTATATCTGAGAAAATATCTTGCGTTGTCGACTGTCGAAGGCGACCGTCCGGAAGTAGAGGAAATCCTGCGGCACATACATGAACAGCTCGATGAACTCAAAAAACAATAATCAATTTTTGCCGGTTATCATCATCGCCGCTGCAATTCTCGGTCTCAGGCTGCTGCCCCTGGTGTCTCCCGATTCGCGGCTGTGGGGAGTAAATCATCTGTTGTTTGTGCCATCGGGTATAACGCAAGCCTATACGATCGCAGCCGTGTTGATCTTTCTGCTGTTTCTTCCGTCTGTACGCGCGAAACTGGAGGCCGCATATGATGCCCTGGCCAACGTTCTTTTCCTCCCGCAACGAAGCATAGTCTGGACTGTACTCTCGGCCTGCGCAATCCCCATCTTTTTCATCCTGCGGCGGCCTACGCATTTCCTCGGCGATGGCTACTCTATCATCAACAACATCGGCGGTGATAATCCGGTTATCTACAAATGGACCGAGATCGGGGCAATCCGCGTGATCGACTTTGTTGCCCGCCTGCTTCCCTGGGAGGGATTGACTCAGGGAGAGATGGCCTTTGCTGTCGTTTCGATAATCTCAGGTGGAATTACGATATTTCTATTCCGGTCGCTGGCCTGCGAACTGGTCGAAGACGCCGCTCAGCGTTTGTTTATTTTTCTGGCACTGGCGTTCTCCGGATGGCTATTGTTGTTTTTCGGGTATGCCGAGAATTATCCTATTCTGTGGCCGTTTCTGACCGGATATCTGTTGACGTCCATTCGCTTCATCACCGGCCGGGATTCTATCTTCTGGCCGTTGGTGCTTGCCTGTCTTGCGCTGGCCCTCCACCTGCAAACATTGTTTTACATGACATCGCTGCCGATTCTGCTGATTTCGCGGGGTCCCATCAAGCGATGGTATGATGGCCACTATCGCCTTTTCTGGTCTGCACTGGCAGTCGCGGCTGTAGCCGCC
>CAZGLR010000058.1:0-14927 GCA_964526635.1 uncultured Ignavibacteriales bacterium
TAGAACTCAGGTAGATTCGGATGGCGATGGCACCGGCAACGAATGCGATGACTGCACCGACGAAGATGGCGATGGCTACGGTCACTGGCAGCATCCGCAGAGCACCTGCCCGCAGGATAATTGTCCCTATGTCTATAACCCCGACCAAACCGATCTCGACGAAAATGGCATAGGTGATGTGTGCGAAGACGACTGCTGTGCTACCCCCGGCGACGCCAATCGGGATTATGATTGCAATATCGGCGATGCTGTCTGGATTATAAATTTTGTATTCAAAGGCGGCCCTCCTCCGCCATGCGATCAGGAAGGTGATTCTAATGGTGATGGTAATGTCAATGTAGGCGATGGCGTCTATATAATCGGCTTTGTCTTCAAGGGCGGCCCGGCCCCAGTCTGCGGGCCATAAAAGCCCCCGCCGCAAAGGTCATTAAAAAAGCCCCGAGCTCCCCGGGGCTTTTTTCAATTTGTGATTGCCATTTCTGAATTCATGTGTCAGATTATACCGGACCGTGACAGTCCCGTATCGCGAATGTTAACTCGAGATTTAGAGAAGTATACCATACACATAACATGCGGCGGGCCTCCGCCCGTGCGCCCCAAAACACTACCTGGAGGATGAAAAAATGAAACATGTCATTCTGGCCCTGAGCCTGGTATTCTGTATCGCGCTTATGGCCAACGCCGAAGATACCAAGCTGTGGTTCGATATGGAAAACTGCGGCTTCTGCAAACATCTCATGGCCGAACCCGGACTTATGGACAATATGGCCTGGGAGCATCACGACATCAAAAATGGCGTCCTGATCATGACGGTCATCGATCCCAAATACGATGATGCTTACCAGAAGGCCGTGAAGGCCATGCAACAGACCGGCAACGAAATGATGGCCGGTAAGCAGGTTTATATGTGCGGCCATTGCGAAACCTATGGCATGCTCATGATGTCCGGCATCAATATGGAAGTTGTCAAGACTTCAGCCGGTGAAATCACTCTGATGACTTCGGATAAACCGGAAATGATCGAGAAACTCCACGTCTATTCCAAAAAGAATCAGGAAGCAATGGCCAGGATGGAAAAGATGGACCCACACCACGGCCACAATCACTAAGCCAAAATCACTCCCAAACAGATCAGGCCGGGAAATTTCCCGGCCTGATCAATGCCCAATCATAAATTTTAACTACTACACTGCCCGAATATCAATTCTGTGGCTTCTGGAACAAATACAGGTCGTAGATAAATGGCGTAATATTAATCTTTTGCTTCATCTCAAAACGGTTCATCGTCTGCAATAGCTCTTTCTCGTTATACACGGCATGCTCAATCAAATGCTCCGACAACACCGGCTTCATTAATCGAAACGTACTCCACAGCAGGCCATTGGGAATAGTCGTAATCAGCAAGCCGCCCGGTTTGAGCACCCGCAGAAATTCGCCGGCGGCCGTTTCCGGATCAGGGAGATGTTCGATAACGCCGAGAAGAAATATAGTATCGTACTTTTCATCGCCAAACGGTAAGTCATCGGCGCTGCAGACCGTGACGATCAGATCGAACATGTTCTGATCCTCGAGATCACAGGAGGTAAAATCTTTGGCCAATTCCCGAAAGGTCGCTTCGAGGACACCCCGTCCGCAGCCGATATCAAGCACACTTCGGTCGGTAATCCATTCATTTCGATTCTTGTGGACTGTCATCAACTGAGAACGGGCATATGTTTTAGTAATCCAGTTCTTCTGCGAATTGACATATTTATCAATATTCGATTCCATCGCCATCACGGCCTCTCAATTTAATACAGGTTCCTGCGGGTCGATCAACTATAATCAAAATTCGGCCGAATGACAATTTATTTTGCGTGTCCCTATCATCGTCGGTAAACAATTCGAGAATTCTAAGTATGCGGGTTACTACATAACCACGATCTCCGGATTTAAATCGAATCGCAGAATGCTTTGGCAAAAAAAGAGCCGGACAGATGCCCGGCTCTTTGAGTTTGCTGCACGGTGGGGTGTGTTCTATCTCAAGAGCACCATGCGTTTGGTTTCGGCAAACGTCCCCGCCTGAATGCGATAGAGATAAATGCCGCTGGCATATCCCGCCGCATCCCACGTGACCGCGTGTTTGCCGGCCGTATAATAACCGTCGGCAACCGTCTCAACCAACTGACCGGTGATATTATAGACATTGATCCTAATATCACTGGCGGCCGCCAGACTGAATTCGATTGTCGTGGTGGGGTTAAACGGATTCGGATAGTTCTGTGACAACGAGTACACTTCCGGAATCGGCTCGGCATCGGCAAAACTGCTGACCCCGCCCATGCCGCGGAACTCGATTTGGTCGATATACACATCATCGACATTTCCACTCGCGTCACACATAAAGCGGATCCGGGCATTGGTCGGGAAATTGTACTGGCTGCTCGAGATAGTCACGGTTGCATGGTAGAAGGTGTTGTTGTTGAAGTCAACACCGACTGTAAAGGCCGCCACCGTCTGCCAGACAGAACCATCGAAATATTGCACCCAGAAGTCTTCATTCCTGTCCATGCTGACCGCATAGAAATAGAAATCGACTTCCAGTTCGCCATATCCGGACACGTCATGTCCATAAGTATGGTAGAATGACGACGCCACCCCGCTGTTGTCCTGAATATCGATTGCATCGCTGCCCTGCCAGGCATACGTACCTCCGGTGTAGCGACTGCAGTCGCCGCCACCATCGGTGTAGTTGCCCCAGCCGCTTTCGAAATCATCATACGTGATGACTGTCCAGCCGCCGGATTCGTTGACAGTAATATAATCGGTCTTGGTCTCAACATCGCTGCCATACGCGTTGTACGCCGTCAGCGTGACCGTATACGTACCCGCCGAGTTATACTGATGCGATGGATTCTGGGCGGTCGATGATCCGCCGTCACCAAAAGTCCAGTTCCAGCTCGTGGCGCCGACCGACAGATCAGTGAAATCGACCGTCAACGGCACGAAACCGGTTGTCGGATCCGCCGAGAAATCAGCTACCGGCGGGGCTTCATTGGAAATCACCTCAATATCGTCAAAGGCCATACCGTCAGTCGATATCGAGTAGTTGTCATACTGCTGGAATTTCACCACAAATGTCCCGGTGAGCGATACACCGTAGCTTGAAGCCAGGGCATCAAGGTCGAGCACAATCTGCTGATACGTCGTATTACCGTTGGCCAGACTGTAAACCTTGGTAAAGCTGCTGCCGCCATCGTCAGAGAAGAAAACACCGTCCTGCGTATGGGTTTCATCGCCGAATTCCTTCCACCAGAAACTCAGCTCGACATCGCTCTTGCCGGCCAGGTTCAGCCGCAGCCAGGCTTCATTCTGAGCATACGCTCCGCCGTTGTAATTGTCATCCATAGTCAGATGATAAGTTCCCCGCGGCGAGTTGGCCGTTGTGATTAATATACGGCCCTCAGAGTTGCTGCTCTGGGTGAACCAGTACTGATCGAATGAGCCGGTTTCAAACCCGGTCGAATACGGCAAGTTCGCGTAATCTGTCGTCGGTTCGGTCACCGTGATATACGCGGTCTTGGTTTCGCCGTCACTACCGCATGAGTTGGTCGCGGTCAGTGACACGGTATATGTCCCGGCACCGGTATAGGTATGCGAGGGATTCTGCGCGGTCGAGGATCCGCCGTCACCGAAAGTCCAGCTCCAACTGGTGGGACTGCCTGAGGAAAGATCAGTGAAGTTGACCGTCAAGGGCGCTGTACCCGATGTCGGCGAGCCCGAGAAATTGGCCACCGGGGCGGTACAGGCATTGACGGTAATGTAATTGGTCTTGGTTTCGACATCCGAACCACTGGCATTGGTTGCGGTCAGCGAGACCGTATAGGTTCCGGCCGAGGTATACTGATGTGAGGGATTCTGCGCAGTCGATGATCCGCCGTCACCGAAAGTCCAACTCCAGCTGGTCGGGCTGTTGGTGGATAAATCAGTGAAATTCACTGTCAATGGCTCCGTACCCGATGTCGGCGAACCGGAGAAATTGGCCACCGGCGCCGGCGGGGGTCCGGTATTGACTGCATCGTACAGGTTGATTCGACCGGCACCCATCTTGCCGATATACGCACTCGACAATTCGGAGTCAATATTCTCGGCACTGGTGTACAGCTGATTCTCCACCTGCGAGGCTGACCAGGTCAGGTTCTGTGACCAGATCATCGCCGCCGTGGCTGCCGCCATCGGACAAGCCATCGAGGTGCCATCCAGCGACGCCCAATAGTCAACATTGGGATCGGCATGGTCATGATAGGTGGAGTAGATACCAACACCCGGAGCTGAGATGTCAACCCAGGTGCCGTAGGTTGTAAACGATGCCGCAGCATCATTTTGATCGGTCGCAGCCACCGAGATACAGTCACCGCGGCCATTGAGATAATCGGCCGTCTGGCTGCCATCGTTACCGGCAGCGACGAAGATCAAGCCGCCGTTGTTGATGAAATACGTCGCCGCGGCACCAATACCTCCGGAGTTCGACGAGCCCCAGCTGCATGAGGCGATTCGGGCGCCATTATCGGCGGCATAATAAAATGCTTCAGCCGCGGCATCCATCAACACGACACCGTATTCCTGGCCAAAATACTGGTAGGAATAGCCCATGCGCAGGGCCATGACTTTGACACCGTTGCCATATTGCTGCTCGGTGCCATTGCCCCAGCCGCCGGCCACACCGGCCATGCCATAACCGTTGTTGGTCAGCATGCCGACGATACCTGAAGTGTGCGTGCCGTGGCCATTGAAGTCACGCGGATCATTGTCCTTGGTATAACAATCTTCGCCGGACCAGCAATTGGAGCCGTTGTCGACGAAGTCATACCCGATCCAGTCGTCGGTATAACCGTTGCCGTCATCGTCTACTCCCGATGAGCCATTCAGTTCGGCCGTGTTGATCCACATGTTGCCACGGGCCGCACCGGGATTCGATGGTGAGGTGTTGGCACCGCCAAGGTCGCGATGATAATACCGGGTTCCCGAGTCGAGAATCGCGAGAATAATCGACGTGCTTCCAGTCTGAATATTCCAGGCTTCCGGCGAGTCGATATCATCGTCATTGGCTTGATTGTGATACCATTGATAAGGATCATAGAAACCGTCGTTCGGTGTTGCGTACATGGCGTGAATACCGATCGGCTCGACCTTTTCCACCAGGGGATGAACCGCATAGGCCGCCAGAGCGTCCTCCAGCGTCCCGGCCTCAAATTTGATTTTGTGGTACTTGGCCAGTTCGCCCGAAGATCCGACAAATTGTTGTTTGATACCCGACGCTGCAAAACGATCCGAGATAGCGTCGAAGTCGGCATCGCCAATATGGGCGACACCATTGGCCGCAACAGTCGAAGAAACCTTGCCGACCGTCGGTTTCATCACGACAATCAGTCGATCCGGGACATACCCCAGAAACGACGGGATATCGTGATTCTGCTGCACTGTCTTGATTTCGACAGGCGCGGCCATCACTGATGCAAAACATAAAAGCAATAGTGTGGAGAGAATTACGAATCTCTGCATGAGACCCTCCGAATAATAGTGAAGTTAGTCAGGGCGGAACAAAACGAAAAAAACTAATCTATGTATACCTCCTGTTGTTGCACCATTAACAGCACACTAAATGAGGTATGACAGGCGGTCTCGCGACCGGACGGATAGATGGTTGGTATTAATAATCCTGCACTGTAAAGTAATGAGAATATCTCCTGTTTAGCAACTAAAAAAATGATATCCATGGGTCAAAAATCACCGCCGGATCGGCTTCCGACAGAGAAATTGAGACAGGACGTAAACACAATGTAACTATTGACTTGACAAAACCGCAATTCCCCTTAATATTTATTGTAACCTACCATCTTAACAAAAATACTTGCAACGCAGGGGAGGCTATATGCGAAACACCAATGCTGTGCTGACCGCTGCGAGTCTGTGCGTCTTACTTTGTCTGACATCTCTCGCATCAGCCGAAATGCCAACCACGCTGTTACCCTCGGATATCAATTCTGAGGCATATCACAAATCGGTAGCCGAAGAGCAATTCTATCAGGGCGAAATGTCTTTGACCTACCGCTCCAGTGCTCTCTGGCAGGGGGTAAACCAGAGCCTTGCCATTGACAACTACATGTACTGCTTTCTTTACTTTGGTCTTCATGTTATCGACATGTCAGTACCTTCTGATCCTCACGTGGTCGCCGAATTTCACTATCCCGTCAAATCCGAAGATCTTGTTCGTGATGGCAATTTTCTGTACTCGGCCAATGCATACGATGGTGTCGCGATATTCGATATTACCGATCGCACCAATCCCGTTCTGGCCGCCGAGATCGCAATGCCATCGGGATATAGCTATTCCACTGCTCAGGGGATTTTTGTCGATAACGACCGGGCCTATGTCTCCGGCAGCAGTGTATATATGATTATCGATGTCAGCGATCCCTATCATCCAACGATCATAAACCATTTTGAGCCCCAGTACCGGGTCTATCATTCGGTTGTGATCGATGACTATGCCTTTATGATCAGCAATTTTGGTCTGAGCAGCTATGATATCTCGGACCCCAATAATCCCGTATTTGTTCATCATCGGGATTGTGGCGCCATTGATTTTGCTGTCCGTAACGAAATTGCCTACGTCGGCTGCCGGGGAGACAGCCTCGTGGTGATAAACTGCGACAGCCCCACCCAACTCATGGTGCTTGCCACACTGGTCGATACTACTCAAAGCCGCCACTACAAAGATGTTGAAATCTATGGTGACTACCTGTACATGATGGCATACAACGGCATTCAAATCGTCGATGTCTCAACACCAACCGCACCGGTAAGTGTTGGGGAGATTCCGCCTTATTTCCAATATACTGATATCAGTATCAATCAGTATACCAACACCTTGATTGTTTCTGACTGGCACAAAGGCGCCCACAGATATGATTTGGCTATCCCTGAACAGCCGGCTCTGGAGGCTGAATACAATACTCCTGGTTTGGGCTATGAACTGGAACTCGCTGGTAATTTCGGCTTTCAGGCCAATGGCCGGGGCGGCATGCTGGTACTCGATTTCACCGACCCCGAAGCCCCCGAAGTTATCGCCTCATACGAACCCGGCGGTGAAGTCTTTGGCGTTGAAGTGCATGGCCAGTTGGCCTTCCTCGTCGGCAGACAAATAGGTTTTCATATTGTCGATATCGCCAATCCCTATATGCCCGCACTGATCGGTCAGTGCGATATGCCCAAGGATGCTTACGAGTTTGTTGTACAGGAAAACTACGCCTTTGTCGCCTGCGGCGACTCCGGTATGGCTACCGTAGATATCTCCACACCATCCGCGCCATATGTGGCTAATCTCTATCCCGTTGATGACTGGACACGGCGGATTGATGGCACCGGTAATGAAATCTACCTCGCTGTCCTCTATCAGGGCATTGAAATCCTTGATATCAGTGATCCGCTGAACCCTGTCTTGCGTGAGTTCATACCGTTACCCGAATATATTGGTAACATTGAAATGGAGGGCGAATACCTCTATGTCACTACCGTGAATCCGATGGTATTATCGGTTTATCATTTACCCAATCCGGCCATTCCCATTGTCGTTGCCGATCTTCACGATGTTACCGAATATACTCATCGAATGAAAGTCTATGGCGATTACCTCTATATCTCGGCCGAATATCAGGGTGTCATGATCTTTAACATTTCCAATCCCGCCGAAATCTACCAGGCGGGCCAGTTTAACGCACTGCCGGGCTGGGTATGGGACGCTGATCCCTATGGCGACTATGTGTTGGTCACCTGCGACAATGGTCTCGTGACCGCCTGGCGGGGGACCTGCAATGGTCCCGATGGCACGGGCAGCTTCAATGTTGCCGATGTTATCTTCCTGATCAATTACATCTTCGCCGGCGGCAACACCCCGTCACCGCTTGATGTCGGTGATGTCAACTGCGACGGCAATGTTAATCTCGGCGATGCTGTTGTACTTGTCGATTTCATCTTTCGCGGCGGCAGTGCTCCCTGCGGCGGGTGTTTCTGAAATTCCCTAAACTCTCTGTAGAGTAATCAAAAAAAGCCCCCGAAGTTCGGGGGCTTTTTTCAAACCTTATGGATGCCTTCAATCAAGATCGACCTTGAACCTTTCGTTGACCTTCTCCAGCGAACCATTGAATATCGTTAATATCTTTTGGCTCTGCTTGGTCAGCATGATCGCATTCCCGATAATTGCATAGAACAAAATACTCAAACGCGTCTTCGATTCCCGGTTGACAATTCGTTGCAACTGCTGTTCATGCAGTCGTTCGGCCAGGGCATTGAGTTTTAATGCCTGCTCCTCGATTATCTCTCTGTTGCCCAGTTGCCGATTCACCAGGGCCTGTTCCACTTCCCTCAATGTGATGTTCAGCATTTCTTTGACCTTTCCCAATTCCTCTTTCTGCGACTCAAGGAGGCCGTCATGCTGATTACTGATGTGTGAATGCGCCCGCATCACGATATCGCGATGCCCGTCGGTGAACTTCTGCAGACGCCGTATTGTCTGACCATAATTATATGATGTCTCTATGTCTTCCTTCTGCATCAGTCGCAGGGCTTTGAAAATATTGGCAATAATGATATTGGTCCATTGTTGTATCCTTTTCACCTGGTTCTTTTCAATGGCCAATTCATGTTCCCTCATCTTGAACAACGCATCGAGCGCTTTATTCAAAGACATTCGAATACCTCGAATCAAATAACCCATATGCTGGAACGAGGTGTCGATCGTATAGTGCAGGTCGTTGACTTTCACCAGGTTGAAAATCTCATCCATTTCATCGGCCCGGCTTCGTTCGGAATGCGTCCTGCGATTTTTCAAAACTATCAGTGTCCCGAAAACCAACAGCGCCAGCATGCCCCACAATTTACCAAAGAAAAGAATCACTGCGAATATAGCCGATACCGTAAACGCCGAAATCGCTGTCAGAAACCAGCCCCCGATTACCGCCATCACGCCTGAAACCCGATAGACTGCACTCTCGCGGCCCCAGGCCCGATCGGCAAACGACGTCCCCATCGCGACCATGAACGTCACGTAGGTCGTAGACAGCGGCAGCTTTTGCGAAGTCGCAAATGAAATTACCGCACTGGCTACCATCAGATTAACCGAAGCCCGGATTAAATCGAAACGCGGCCGTTTATCAACTTTGGTTATCCTTATTTCTTCAATCTTGATCCGCCGCGCGTCAAATCGCCGCTCAAACCAATTCCCTAAAGGCTTGGGAATCAAAAATCCAAGAAAATTGAATGTGTTGTTGACGAAACTGACAATAAACCGCGAGGGCGCATTCGATTCGAAGCGCTCAACCCCCTCATCCTGCTGCCCCAGACTGATTTCTGTTTCAGTGACTGTCCGGGCTTTTTTGGAGACCCACAGGGTTACGACCATGATCATTCCCGCTAAAAGCAGGAAATATGTCTGCGTCGGGACCGTCTTAGCCAGCGCCCCCATTGTTGTGGTCAATGGCGCCTCGGTTGCCACCGCTGCTTGAAATGCGTGATATCCGGCCATTGGTACCCCGATGAAATTCACCAGGTCATTGGCCGCAAACGCCATCGCCAGCGCAAATGTCCCCATCAGCACAATCGGTTTGAGGATGTTGACCTTGGCCATGATCAAAATTTGAAGGATGATAAACAACGCTGGTATAAAGATTAAAAACACCGTAAACGTTTGCGATTGAATCCACGCGGCTGTCGCATCGGGAATAAACGACGTCCCCTTGGCGCCCTTGACCACGATAAAGTAAAGAATCGAGGCTAACCCGATACTGCCCCAGAGCGCGCCGAATTTCTTCAGACGATTCATGTAATCAAAGGTGAAAATCATGCGGGTGCTCGCCTGGGCCAGCGCCCCGCTGACAAACGCCACCACCACCGACAGCAAAATCCCCGTAATAATCACGATCGCCTTGCTGTAGTTGATATACTCGAGAAGCGTGCCGCCCTGGACATAGTAAATCTTGATCAAAGATACCGCAACTGCCGCTCCCAGAAGCTCAAAGACAATCGACACAGTGGTCGATGTCGGAAACCCATACGTATTAAAAAAATCCAGCAGAATCACGTCGGTAATCATGACCGCCAGGAATATAAACATCAATTCCGGCATAGTGAACAAACCGGGATTGAATATCCCCTTCCGGGCCACTTCCATCATGCCGCTGGAAAAGGTTACCCCGGCCAGAATGCCGAGGCTGGCGATGATCATGATAATATGACGGGGAGCAACACGGGAGCCGATCGACGAATTAAGGAAGTTGACAGCGTCATTACTGACACCGACCATGAGGTCAAACGCTGCAAAGCAGGCCAGTAGAATTACGGCCGCAAAGAAAAACTCTATCCCCACAGAATCATCCTATGAATGATTGTTAGCCCATGTCCTTCGAAGACCGAAGCTAATGGATAGATCAAATTTTTGCAAGGGGCTGGGGATAAAAAAATAGACCAAATGATACTCTTAACGAAATTCTAACAAATCACAAACAAGACCCCATAAAGTCGGTGAAAAACCCCTGCCTGATCGGAACAGGCAGGGGGTAGTAGATTAAAATGCAGCCTCAGCAGGTTTGGTGCTTATGGTCCGCAAATCGGTGCCGGACCGCCCTTGAAGACGAAATTGATGATGTACACACCATCGCCGACGTTTATGTTGCTATCGGCGTTGGCATCGCCTTCCTGCGAGCAGATCGGAGCCGGTCCGCCCTTGAAGACATAGTTGATGATATACACGCCATCACCGACATTGACACTGCCGTCGTTGTTGGCATCACCGGCCACATTGCAGCAGTTGGGATTACCGCTGCACAAGGGATCATTCAGCGGATCGGCGGCAACAAACGTGCAGTAGAACCAGATAATGATCGCCCTGGCCGCCGCGGGCGAAATCGCCGCTGTACCCTTGGCCGGATCGAGCTCCTTGGTCGTCCACAACGCCTTGGTGACTGTGATCGTATCTTCCGGAGCCAGATCATAGACACCATAGGTGATCAAAGTTGATAAATCGGTATAGAGCGATTCGGGAGCAGTTGAGGAATACACGGAATATCCCTCATCGGTAACCATCTTCTGATACAATGCCGCCGCCGGAAGCGGAGCATCCTGACCAAACGGTCCCGTCGTATACACCCAGGTCGGATTGTCGATCGTCTGGGCGCTCTTCGGCATTGCCGCATCATCACTCAGGAAGAACACAGCACCGGCCCGGTCATTCGATTCCTGCGGGCAGAACGCCTCTGTTGAATCATCCTGATTGTACTCGGCACCGAACTGGTAGATCACCTTGTCGTCGATGCTGAAATCAGAGCCGTTGTTCGAACCTGAATCCGACGGTACATCCCAGTCAATAAATTCACCGAACACGACGCCCGGGAGAGTCGTCCCCGACAAATTGTACAACTTCTTGCTGACTATTACAAACTGCGAGGTGTCACCGCTCAGTTTGGGAATGTAATACTCCACGGTCATTCCCATTGCGGTATCGGCAGTATAGAACTTCGTCGAAATAAGCGTAAAGTCAGGACTGGAATCATCGGTCTCCAACAGCGCTGCTGGACGGAAACCGTTGTCGTCGAAGATAGTGCTGGAATACGGCGAAAATCTGACTGTGTCACCATCGCGCACATAGGACACATAAGGCCCGCCGTCGTAAAGGTAAATCGACGAGTTTGTATTTACATTGAATGTATCACAGTCGTCAATGAAGTCCATGGATTCACCCGGGGTATTATTCCCCAGTCGACCGTTATTGTAGACTCGCAGCGCCTTGGTTTCAGTTGTTGGTGTTTCCGACTGAGTCGGCGGGATTTCATCCTCAACCACAACCAGACATACCGGAATTATCCGGGGACTGTTCACTGCGTCATGAGTTACCACGATTTCGGCATAGGCCACACCCGGCGTCGGAACGCCCGGATCGGTGAAGTCGAAATCCACTGCAACCGGAACGTTGCCGCTGGGCAAAACTCCCGATTGATTACCGGCAGTGATGGTAATCCAGTTGGAGTAAGGCGCAGTATAATTGAACGATATTACGTAATTGTTGTTGGCCAGGCCGGGATTACTCATTGTCAATGTCTTGGTTTCGGATTCCCCAGGCAGGACGTAAAACAACTCATCCGCATAACACTCGCCATAACCCGGACCGGCATCATCGGTGTACAATGGCTCAACCACAACATCACGACATGGCGTCGCCAGCCACATCACCGGATTGGTTGTCCACTGACCCTCTTCCTGCGGAATACCGCCGGCATGACGGTCATTGATGTAGAGAATATCGAGATACTGCTGCCCGTCGACAAGACCTTCATCGGGGCAATTCCCGAGTTGAACACGCCCGAAGCGCGCCATCGAGGCCCAGTAATCGGACTCACAATCGCCCGCCGCGCATCCCGGCGTCGGCGTATTGGTCAGGTTCTGACCACGGTCCCAGTTGAGACCACGGTCCGGGGAGACCGCCATATACAGTTCGCCGTTCATAAAGTTTTCATCGCTCTTGTCTTCACACGGCGCGTCGGCATTGCCGAATTGCGTATACAGGCAGTACAACCGCCCTTCGCATTCCGAAATCGAAATCTTGGCCAGATCCGATCCCCAGCCATGGGCTGCACAGGCCCCGCCGGTATCCCAGTCGGCCTTGGCCACCTGTCTCAGTACCGGATGATCCTCCGACCAGTGGTAGATAATCGAATTACGCCGGAACAGCAGCGTATCGGTATCGGTCACGTCCCACTGACGGCAACTGAAGACAACATGCAGCAGGTCATCGGTCCCGATCAACGCCGCCAGGTCGGTATAGAAATTGTAAGAACTGTTGAGCGGGAACTGGGTGATATTCTGTCCTGGAATCGAACCCATATCAACTTCGTGCCCGATCGAACCATTGGCCTGATCGGTTACCCATGAGGCCCCCTGATCAAAGGCAAAGGCCACCCAGACATCATTCTGGTACTGACTGTCGAATTCACCCGGGGTATCACGAATCTCATCAGTCGGGGCGCCCCAGGCAATAGCCACCTTGTCGCTGACCATTGATGACGCCACAATCGGAGTAATTGTCATCACGGTGTCGATCAACCGCTGAGCCGACCAGGTACCCGCTCCGGTACCGTACGCGCCAACCCGGCGATAATAACTGATCGTCTGCGGATCGCCGGCCTCACCACCTGACTCGGCGCAGACAAAATGCAGCACATTCTGAGTACCGATCTGCCAGTCGCAAATCGGCCAGACATTTTCATTGCCCGGCCCGGTGCCGCCGTTCTGGTAATAACCGTAAATATCGCTTGGCGCGTCACTGCTGAAGAGGCCCACCGGCGCACCGGCACAAAAATCCCAGAATGCGCGGGGTTCCAGCGGATCACCTTCGTGAGCCACCGGTATCGCACAGCCACCAATGTCGGCATCGATATTCACGTACCCGGAATAATCGACCGATGCCCGTTTGCCGCCCGGATCGAACGAAAACGAACACCCGGTTAAATCATATGACTGGACCTGACTGCCACGATCCCCCGGAATAATAAAATCCGGCTGATCCATCCAGTCAAAATGGATGAAACTGGTCAGGCGATGCTCCACCTGGTGCCCCATGGTCCCGTTATGCTGATAATCATAAGCCGTTGATCCAATTTGATTACCCACCGCGGCGGTGGCAACAATGCCAAGCGCCGATGGCGACGGTCCCTTGAGGGTGAACTGACCTATCTCATTGCCATTGAAGCCATACACCGGCGCATGTTTTAGCGGGATCGCCGGGCGGTCCTTGGCCCGCACGTATGGTTCCTCGGCGGCAAAAACGGATGCTGCCAGAAGAATACAACAAAAGATAGGGATGATAATTCGCACTGCTCGCGAGTAAATCATACTGCCCTCCATGTAAAAAAAAGACCCCTTGTGTAGGTGTGTGACGGCGGTTATGTGGTTACGTAAAGAGAGGAGACATGCTTATGACACTGGCGGTGTCTAATCGTATAATAATATCAAAAATAATTTTATACAACTAAAATTTGTCACTCCTTGCATTGGTGCTTTTCGTATATTATCGTCTGGTTCAGAGAGTATTAGTCAAAGGAGACACGACCGTGGGCGAAAAGTTCATCTTCCATATGTATGGCGTCAATAAATTCTATGGCCAGAAACAGGTCCTCAAGGACATCAACCTCAGTTTCTATCCGGGCGCCAAAATCGGCATCGTCGGCGAAAACGGCGCCGGGAAGTCCACGGTGCTGCGTATCATGGCCGGCCTTGATACCGAAATCCAGGGCGACGCTATGATCACGCCCGGCTACACCGCCGGCATCGTTGAACAGGAACCGCAGCTTGATCAGGACCTCACCGTACGCGCCACCATCGAACTGGCCTTTGCCGAAACCAAAATGCTCCTGGATGAGTACAACAAAATTTCCGAGAGCATGGCCGAACCGATGAGCGATGAAGAGATGCAGAAAGCCATGGACCGCATGGCGTCACTGCAGGATAAAATCGATGCTGTCGATGGCTGGAATCTTGACCTGACTATAGCCGTTGCCTCCGATGCCCTTTGCCTGCCCGATGATGATCGCATTGTCGGTACCCTCTCCGGCGGTGAACTGCGCCGGGTCGCGCTGTGCAAAATTCTACTTGAACGCCCTGATCTGCTGCTCCTGGATGAGCCCACCAATCATCTCGACGCTGAAACTATCGCATGGCTCGAAGAACAACTCCGCGAATATCCCGGCACGGTCATTATCGTGACCCACGATCGGTACTTTCTCGACAATATTACCAAATGGATTCTCGAGCTCGATGGCGGCCAGGGCATCCCGTGGGAGGGTAACTATACCTCGTGGCTTGAACAAAAGCTGACCAAACTGGCCGCACAGGAAAAGAAA